>CAMQZF010000021.1 GCA_947039525.1 uncultured Photobacterium sp.
CATGGTTGGCATGCACTCATCCCAGTACAGCGCACGTTGAACCATAAGTGGTGCACGGCGATACATGTCACTGAGAATCGATTTTCCATCACGTAGGGAAAAGATTAAACGCAGTTCACCCACTTTACCATTCGCAGCCGCAGGCATTTGTGCTGGCTGGTCTTGGAAAGGGGCGAGCTCTTCAGCCCGATCCAATTTTGCTAATACATCAGACATGGAATTTGCCCCTTTCTTATTCTTATTTATCAGTGTTTAGTGCAATATCAAACAACGCCATTTCGTGAATCTTTTTAACTAATTCGTCTACGCCTTCACCTGTTTTACAGTTAGTGAAGATGAATGGTTTCTTACCACGAACCAATTTAGAGTCACGATCCATCACTTCTAGGCTTGCACCTACGTATGGGGCTAAATCTTGCTTGTTGATAACAAGAATGTCTGATTGACATACACCAGCGCCGTTCTTACGAGGGATCTTATCACCCGCAGCTACGTCGATAACGTAGATGTAGAAGTCAGCAAGTGCTGGGCTGAATGTTAGTGTTAGGTTGTCACCGCCTGACTCGATCAAGATAACGTCAAGATCTGGGAATTTTTCTTCCATTTCTTCAACAGCCGCGATGTTCATTGATGGATCTTCGCGAACCGCTGTGTGAGGACAAGCGCCAGTTTCAACACCGACAATTTTTTCTTCTACAAGAATGCCTTTTAGAGTACGACGTACTTGTTTCGCATCTTCAGTGGTCACAACGTCATTAGTGATGATGCCAACGTTGATACCAAGATCCAGCATACGTGGTGTGATAGCTTCAATAACTGCTGTTTTGCCTGAACCTACTGGGCCGCCGATACCGATACGAGTGATTTTTTTCATGGTTTTACCTTACTGATAAATTTGTTTAAATTTTTAAAAATTAGTTCATGAACATGCGTACGTGAGCATTCACGTGGTGCGTCACAAGGACGTCGAAGATAGGGGCAAAGCCGCACATATCATCCAATTGCATGTTTGAAATACGTTCAAAGTCGCTGTCGGCTTGCTTGTTTACTTCAAACAAAACGGCTTGAGTTTGGTAGTGGTCAACGCGCATGATACGCAGTGCTGCACTTAGAATCATGGCAGCAACACCATATTGGTGTACAGCGAATGCGTCGCGAGCCGGTAAGCCTTGACCTGCAAAGGTAATCGCATGAGCAATGGGGAAACAGCCCGGTGTTTTTTCATCACGGATGGCTTGAACCCATTTCTCCATGACTTCGTCACCCATGAACTTATTGGTTAATTCACCAAACTTTTTGCCCATTTTCACGGTCATTTGTTGCTGTTCTTCGCCAACACGACGTAACCAAAGTTCTTGGTCGATCTCAAGCAAACGATCGAAGTCTTTGTCTAAATACGCTTTATGCGCATGAAGTAGAGCAACACCTTCAACGCCAGCTGCTTGAGCACAGGCAACCTTAACGAATTCTTCTAAGGTTTTTACATCGTGTACGATTTCAGTTTGTAATGCAGACTCTAAACCGTTTGAGAAAGCAAAGCCGCCCACGGGTAGAGTAGAGTCACCAAACTGCATGACTCGCATTAATTCTGTGATACTTTGAGTCGACATACTCAGTGATCCTTAGTGGCTGTGTGGCAAGTTGTGTGCGTGAGCATGATCGTGCTCTTTATCGCTTGCGCAAACATGCTCGTGATCGTCATGTGCATGACTTGCCGACAAGGTATCACCAATGCTTTCGATCATTTGAGAGTGTGTGTGTGGTGTTGCATCAGCGCCGCCAAACATCAAACGAATTTCTTTTGCATCCAATAGTGGCAATATTTCGTCACCGCTTAGGAAGTAAGAGTTGATGTGGCTAAAAGCATGAGTACGTAATACAGACGCCATTACTTTTTGGTCAACAGACAAAGGAACATAAATAGAGGTGCCTTTGATCACTGCTGGCCAGTGTTGGTTACCCAAACCGTGACCCAATTCGAAACAAACGCGTAGAAGCTCTTGGTGAGACAGGGTTTCCATGTCCTTCAATTCAATAACTAATACGTCTTTCATTGCAATGCCTGCAAGAACGACTGTGTTATTTTCTTCGTCGAAGAATAATACGTCACCATTACGTAGGTTAACATTACGAGGCAATGAGATAGCCAATTCGCGGCCTTGCTCACTGAATTTACGAATACGATTTTTTGTCGCTTCCCATTGCTCAAGTGGCAATACGTCGATTTGTGCAGTGCTTAGCTTATCTGCCCATACTGCGTCAGTTTTATTGCCTAGAATGTCTTGGATTAAAATCATAAGTACCTCGATGGAATCCGGTATTGGCGCTTGCGCCGAGTAAATTAAAAAGCAATTTTTTAATCATAAGTGGCCGATTAAAAAATGGTTTTTAAACATAAAATCAGTAAATGCTTACTTTATGTTTGGTTTTTAGTGTGCGTTGCGAACAACGCACACTAGGTTTCAGTATTTCAAATAAGATGAAATTAGCTGAAGAAGTAAAGTTGGTTCAAAGAGATTGTCTCTTGTGGCTCAACTGTTGCGTGAACGCCATCAACTAACACTTCGAAAGTTTCAGGATTTACTTCAATCGCAGGTGTTACACCGTTGCGAACCATGTCGCCTTTACACACACTACGAGTACCTTCAACTGCAACGATCTTCGATTTCAGTTCGTATTTCTCAACGATACCTTCTTCAATAGCCGCTTTAGATGTAAACGTGATGCGAGTTTTTTGTGGTGCGGTACCCAGTGCGCCGAACATTGGACGGTACACAACTGGTTGTGGAGTTGGTAGAGATGCGTTTGCATCACCCATTAGGCTCCAAGCGATCATGCCGCCTTTAAGAACCATTTTTGGTTTAGCACCAAAGAATGCTGGTTCCCAAAGTACCAAGTCAGCCATTTTACCCACTTCGATAGAACCAACAACGTGACCGATGCCTTGAGCGCGAGCAGGGTTGATAGTCATCTTAGCGATGTAACGTAGAACGCGGAAGTTATCGTTATCAGCTGCGTCTTCAGGTAGCTTACCGCGACCTTTTTTCATTGCGTCTGCAGTTTGGATAGTACGTAACCAACACTCACCTACACGACCCATAGCTTGAGAGTCAGAAGAGATGATTGAGATTGCGCCGATATCTTGCAATACGTTTTCAGCTGCGATGGTTTCAACACGTACGCGGCTTTCTGCGAATGCTACGTCAGTTGGGATCTTAGGGCTCAAGTGGTGACAGATCATCGTCATGTCAAACAATTCAGCTTGAGAGTTGATACCAAATGGCAGTGTTGGGTTGGTTGAGCTTGGTAGTACGTTAGACAAACCAGCTACTTTGATGATGTCTGGAGCGTGACCGCCGCCCGCACCTTCCGTGTGGTAAGTGTGAATTGTACGACCTTCAAACGCTGCGATTGTATTTTCAACAAAACCAGATTCGTTCAATGTATCAGTGTGGATACAAACTTGTACATCGTACTCATCAGCGATAGTTAATGATGCACGAATAGTTGCAGGTGTAGTACCCCAATCTTCATGAATCTTTAGACCAGCAGCACCAGCTTTGATTTGCTCAACTAAAGACTCAACACCAGTACTGTTACCTTTACCTAGGAAACCGATGTTGATTGGCAAGTTATCACATGCACGCATCATCATTTCGATGTTCCAAGTACCAGAAGTAATGGTTGTACCATTTGTACCATCTGTTGGACCGAAACCGCCGCCGAATAGGGTAGTTGTACCGTTACTTAGCGCTGCTTCTACTTGTTGTGGACAGATGTAATGCACGTGTGCATCGATACCGCCCGCAGTCATGATTAGGTGCTCACCAGCGATTGCATCAGTCGCAGGACCGATAGCTAGACCAGGAGTTACACCGTCCATGATAGATGGATTACCACATTTACCAATGGCTGTGATGTTGCCGTTTTTGATAGCAACGTCAGCTTTGATAACACCTTGGATAGCATCCAAAATGGTTACGCCAGTGATAACTAGGTCTGGTGCACCAGCTTCGCTGGTTAGCATGTTGTCGTATGCCATACCATCACGAATGGTTTTACCACCACCGTATACTGCTTCATCACCAAAGTTAGCACGAAGATCTTGTTCGATTTCTACGAATAGATTCGTGTCACCTAGGCGAACTTTATCACCAACGGTTGGACCAAATAGGTCGTAGTTTTCTTGACGAGACATTTGCGTCATGATTATTGCTCCGCAATTAATATGAAAGAATCTGAATCTTGAGTGATTTCAATTACGCTTCTTTTTTGTTCGCGTATTTGAATTTCTCGATGTTACGCATAGCTTCGTCTAGGCGAGGGCGGTAATCGTTTGCAGTTTCATTACCAGTCCAGCCATCAACTAGGTTGTTGAAGCCAATAACGCGTTGTTTGCCTGCGAAAGCAACAAGAGACAATTCTTTTTCATCACCTGGCTCAAAACGGATAGCCGTTGTTGCTGGGATGTCTAAACGCATGCCGAATGCTTGTTCACGATCAAATTCTAAATCGTGATTAACTTCGAAAAAGTGGTAGTGAGAACCCACTTGAATTGGACGATCACCAACATTACGAATTTTAAGAATGACGCGCTTGCGACCTTCGTTAATTTCGAATGGAGTGTCACCTAGAATAACGCCACCAACAGGTACGTGTTTTGTATTAGTCATTGTGAATCCCTTTTATTTAATTAATTAAAATATTTTTAAAGTGAACTCGTGGTTACTTAATAGGATCGTGAACAGTAACCAAACGACTGCCGTCTGTGAAAACAGCTTCTACTTGTACGTAGTGAATCATGTCAGCAACGCCTTCCATGACATCATCTTTAGTCAGTACTTTGCTCGCTTCATACATTACTTGCTCTAAAGTTTTACCTTCACGAGCACCATCTAATGCTGCAGCTGAAATAATAGCAACCGCTTCAGGGTGGTTTAATTTTAAACCCTTAGCTTGGCGACGCTCAGCAACGAAAGACATATTGTAAATTAATAGCTTGTCTAATTCGCGTGGTGTTAAGTTCATATAAACCTCTTAATTAGCGTGATGTTGTTCAAATGAATGACAACAGCGTGAATTTACCTTTAATCGCTTATTTATATCTATATTCCTATTTGCTATTTAATTTTCCACAAATGTTTATATTCATAAATAGCGAATAAACTTTCATACTTTATGCACGTCGTTTCATTTTATATTGTTGATTTTATTATATTTGTTTTTTTGGTGGATTGTATCTGAATAAATGTTCACTAATATTGATTATTTTTTCGCCTTGAAATTTTGTTAATTATTTCAAATGATAAAAAATGATTTTTTAGTCGTTAATCTTTTATTCACTTTTAATGACAGTTAATTTTTAATTATTTTTAATTGCTGATATTAATAATAAAAATATTTTATTTTGACTTTTCTTTTTTTTGTGTTTCAATCCAATTTAATTGTTCAAGTGAATAATTATATCATCAGGCGGTTTTATTATTATTAATCAGTAATACTTTTTTATTTTATGAATAAGATTATTAATAGTTAAATCAGCCTCATTTTAATGAGTCATATTTTTATTTAAAGGGTATGAATTATGCTGGGTTTAATACTTCTCTACGTTGCGATTGTTTTAATCAGTAATGGTTTGGCACGTTTGTACAAAATTGATCCAAAATCACAAGCGGTAATGAATTACTTTACTGGTGGTTTATCATTAATTGGTAATACTATTGTTATTATTCATGGTGAATTTACAAATCATGATGCTAACTTTTATGCAGCTGCAACCGGTTTACTTTTTGGTTTTACCTATCTTTATGTGGCCATTAATGCCACGTTTAATCTAGATCAACGTTTATACAGTTGGTACAGTTTATTCGTTGCGATTAACTCTATTCCTGCCGGTATTTGGTGCATTATGCACGGTAACATCACTAACATGTACAGTTGGGCATTTGCAATCATCTGGTGGCTATGGGGTGTATTGTGGGTTACCGCTTGGATCGAGAACGTGTTGAAAAAACCATTGGGCAATTTTGTGGGCTATCTTGCTATCTTTGAAGGTATTTTCACCGCTTGGATTCCTGGTGTTATGTTACTGATTGGTGTTTGGCACTAATTCTGATTGTAAAAAGCCACACGATGCCATTGGCTCGTGTGGCTTTTTTTTATGTGTTCATTTTTCAATACTGCGTTATGTTTCTATGGAGAGTCTCATTTTATGACTGCCTTTTCTCATTCCTCTCTGATTCAAACAAAAAATGATGTGTTATCGGGGTTAACCGTTGCCTTAGCGTTAGTACCAGAAGCGGTAGCCTTTGCCTTTGTTGCTCATGTTGCGCCAATGGTTGGGCTATACGCCGCTGTGATAGTTGGATTTATTACCGCATTATTGGGCGGTCGCCCAGGGATGATTTCTGGTGCGACAGGGGCGATGGCGGTTGTTGTTGTCAGTCTTGTCGATCAACATGGCGCTCAATATTTGTTTGCTGCAGTATTACTTGCGGGTATTTTTCAAGTATTAGCGGGCTGTTTTCGTTTAGGGAAGTTCATTCGTTTGATTCCACATCCAGTGATGATTGGCTTTGTGAATGGGCTTGCTGTAATTATTTTCTTAGCACAAATGCGTCAATTTAAGCTTTATTCGGCTTCAGGGCACTTAACTTGGCTACAAGGAACGCCTCTTTATATGATGTTGGCATTGATTGCGTTAACCATGGCAATCATTTACTTCCTACCTAAATTGACAAAAGCGGTACCGTCTTCTTTAGCGGCAATTTTGATTATTGCAGGTTTAGTACATTTTCTGGGTATTGATACGCGCACCGTTATTGATTTTGTTCGTACCATGAGTCATGGAGAAGCAACCAGTTTAGCGGGTAATTTCCCTCCTTTTGTCATTCCACATGTGCCTATGACTTGGGAAACCTTTAAAATTATTTTACCTTATGCCTTTATTTTGGCTTCGGTCAGCTTGTTAGAAACATTGCTGACGTTAGAAGTTGTGGATGAAATGACGCAGACGCGTGGTAATAGTACAAAAGAATCGTTGGCTCAAGGTTTCGCTAATATTATCTGTGCTTTTTTTGGCGGTATGGGTGGTGGGGCGATGATTGGGCAATCAATGATTAATGTGCGTTCGGGGGGACGTGGACGTTTATCTGGCATTATTGGTGCGTTAGGCTTGCTATTCTTTGTAATGGTTGGTTCTAAATGGATTCAAATGATTCCGCTGGCCGCGTTAGTTGGTGTAATGTTTATGGTCGTGATTGGTACGTTTAAATGGGCAAGTCTAGCGTGGCACTCAAAAATGCCCAAACAAGATTTCTTTACGATTGTGCTTGTCACGGTTGTGACTGTGTTTACCAATTTGGCGACGGCTGTGTTATTGGGGGTGATTTATTCAGCGTTGGTGTTTGCGTGGAATTTTGCTAAGAAAATACGGGTGAGCAGTCAAGTATCTGAGTCGGGGGAGAAGGTCTATCAGCTTCATGGCATACTGTTTTTTGGTTCAGTGAATCGTTTTTTAACGTTATTTAACGTGCAGCATGATCCTAATGGGGTGATTTTGGATTGTGTGGGCTCTGATCTCATGGATCACTCTGCGTTGAAAGCATTGCAAACATTGACAGATCGGTATGAAGATATGGGAAAAACGATAAAAATTCTAAATTTAAGTGAAAGTAGTTTACGTTTGATTGATCAGTCATCCGATTTATTTTCATTGCATGTGGTACCCAATCGATTTCATCTATCATCTGAAAAATAGACGACTGAATGTTTTGGCACTCAAGCTATCCGTATTCTGATGAGTATACGGATAGCCAGAACAAATATATATCGGACTGATCGTTAAGAATTAAGCGTTTGTGATTGGTGCGATGTGCACAGGTAATCCTCGACTTTTATTTAGCGTTGCCGATAAGTTTGCTGCTAATGTTGGTGCGTCCATATCACTCGTAACAACCTCAATATAAACGCCTGTTAAGCATTCGTTAGCGATGCAAAGTGCTTCTTTTAATTCTTTATTCGTGGTGACTCTTGCGCAATACCAATCTTTGACACCAAATGCGCTTGGTAGCTGGGTGTAATTCCACTGACAAATATCGTTGTAATCTAGTGTTGGATCCTCACACAATAAGCGTTCGATTAAATACCCTTGGTTATTTAAAACAAAAATAATTGGGGTTTGACCGTAACGGTAAAATTGCCCAATGGCTTGGACGGTTAATTGATGAGATCCATCTCCGGTAATTAATATTGTGCGTTTATTTGAATCTGCTAGGCAAGAACCCAATGCAGCGGGCGTTGCCCAGCCAATGCTACCCCATAAGGTCTGATTATCGAACGTGGCATTGGCTGGCAGTTGAGCCAAGCTTAATCCCATTGAAACGGTGCCGGTTTCAGCAATGATGTGATCACCTTCCTGGAAAAAATTTTGCCATTGAGGATATAAAGAAGCAGAAGTAATGGGTGATTCGCCTAAAGCGAGTGAAGGTGATAAGCCAATATAATGAGGAAAGTGATTGTTTGCTTTCGGTACGACTAATGTCATTAGTTGCGCGAGTAAGGTTGGTAGTGAAACACCATCGTAGGTTTCGTTATTCATTTCAATACGATCAGCGTAAATATGGACGGTATTTTCTGGCCAATGCGCAGTAAATCCACCAGTATTAAAATCGCTCAGTAATGCGCCTAGGTTGATTACACAATCGCTGGATTCAATATATTCCATTAGGCCTTGGTTGATGATATGACCGTCGTACAATCCGAGAAAGTTAGAATGAGTTTCGCTGAATATTCCTTTGTCGGCAAAGAGTGTCGCAAAGGGTAGATTTTTTGATTCAATTAATTCTAAGGCTTCTGACTTTGCGTGGTAAACGCGCAGATGATCGCCAGTGATGAGAATGGGTTTCTGGGCGGCATTTATTTTTTCGGAAATGGTGATGGCTATCGTCATCATTTCATTCAGGTTATAAGTGCATTGAGGTGTGGTTTGGAAGTCATTAATCATCACTTCTTCGGGTAATGGCATTTTTGCAATGTCTTCTGGTACCCCAATGTATACCGGACGTTGAGTGGTTAATGCGTGTTGGCATAAGCGAGGTATTTCTGTCGCGGCGTTATCATAGGTTAATATGCACTGATCTTCGGTAACTTGCTCTGCCATTTTTAGAAATGCATCAAACTGACCATTTCCCAAAGTGTGATGAATGAGTTTATTGCCTTTCATTGTCTCACTGCTTGGCATACCAACCATAAAGATAATGGGCAAATTGGCTGAATAGGATCCCGCAATTCCGCAGAGTGCGCTTAACTCACCTGGGCCATAGGTGGTGCTAATCGCGGCAATACCTTGAATTCTTGCGTATCCATCGGCGGCATAGGCAGCATTTAATTCATTAGAGCATCCGATCCACTGCAATGTTTCCGATCGGCAGATGGCATCTGTGATAGGAAATGAAAAATCACCAGGAACACCAAAAACATGATTGATATTAAGAGCTGTAATTGTCTCAATGAGATATTGGCTAATGGTTTGTTGTGAGCTCATGATTAATACCTAATTATGTAAGTTTTGTGCATATCCTGTCTGATTTTTCTTTTGTGACAAAGGTGTAAAGATGGAATCTTAAATACAGTGAGATTATTGGGGATAGAATAAAAGTGGAAAAGAGGAGTTTATTTAAAATGGCAATGTATTAATTAATTGTTTTTATTGTATTTAATTGTTATTTCTTCTTTTTTTGTGGTTTTTAATTTTTATTATCAATATTCAGTTTCGAGTGTCCCTACTATTTGTTGATTTATTAATATTATTCTTTCTCATAGGATTGCAAAAAAATATGAATACTTTCTTTTTAATCAATAAATAATGAATCCTGTTATGACCAAGAATAAGAACACTAACTCATTTAATATAAAGACATTATTTGTTATTTATCTTATCGTTTTTTTAGGCTCAGCTGGTTATTTTATGACAATACCAGCGTATGTAGAGCTTTTTCTGAGTAATACTAACCACATTATGATTCACAGCCCAATGTCTTTAGCTTCTCGGCGTGAATTATTTGGTACGGTAATGTCGATAGCACCTTTTATATCGATGTTTTTTACTCCTTTTTTTGCACGATTATCCGATGTTTATGGTCGGAAATATTTCATTCTACTGGCGCTAGTGATTGCGGGTTGTGGCTTTTTATTACCAATATTGGCGATTGCGGTGGGATCGGTGTTCTTTTTGTTTGTCGGCAGTATGTTAAATAGCTTAGGCTCAGCTGGGCAACCTATTGCTCAAGCTTGCTTAACGGAAATGAGTGAAACTAAACAAAAAACGTTACTGCTAAGTATGATTGCGGTTGTTTTGACAATCGCTATGGCATTTGGTCCAGCGTTAGGCAGTAAATTGTTGTCTATTTATGGTCCCACAGCACCATTTTATGCCTGTTTGGTGATTGCGATTATTTGTTTTTGTTCTTTATCATTTTTAGTACCGCAATCTACATTGCAGCGACATGAGATTAAACGTCAAAAAATGGATTGGCTTGGTCCCTTTAAACGAAAGAAAAAAGGGCTCTTTGCCGCATTAGCCGTTGTCTTTTTTACTCAATTTGGTTGGAGCCTGTACTTTCAGAACCTGTCTTTTTTATTACCAGAGCAATGGCATGTGTTAATTACCAGTTCTGATTATCAATTTTATATGATGGGTATTGGCATTGCGATGATTATTGCTTTGTTGTTTGTCCCTCGCTATTTACAGACAAAATATTCTTTATTGCAATCGTTACAGGGGGCATTACTTATTGCGGCATTGGGAATGTTTATGTTGGTGTTTATGCCAACGTATTGGGCTGAAGCTTTGGTTTTAATTCCAGTTGTGGCGGCGATTGCCGTTGCCTTTCCTTTTTATATTACGTTTGTTTCTGAATTAGCAGCAGGTCAAGATCAAGGTGTAGTGATGGCACTGGCGAGTGCACTCATTGGCTTAGCGTGGACATTGACTGGATATTTAAGCGCAGTCTTTGCCTCTTGGAGTTTAAGCTTGCCGATAATATTAGGCAGTTTAAGTATCTTTGTTTCGTTTGTTTTTGTGTTTTTTTTGACGAAAAGAACATCAGTTCTTTCTTTTTAATATGATAAATAAGTAACTTATTTATAACATTGTGTTCGAGGTCTATATTTATAAAATTAAATTGAGTTTAGTGAATATATTATTTGTTATAGAACTAATTTGCTGTAATTTGTCAAAAAATTGATATACCTAGATGGTTTATATGCTGTGTAAAAATTGTCAAACGAATGATTTTTTAAGGAAAGTTAAGCGTAACTTTTTAGAACGTCTTATTTATAAGTCTGTTTATCAATGTTCTCAATGTAAATTTAAGATCAAAGTATAAACTCAATATAAGATTACTGTTCTTTTGCTTATCGATTTTGAATAAAGGTTATAACGTAGCTTCATTTATTTTATTGGAGCTATGTTATGACTCTTTCTTTGTCGGAACTTTCTCAAGTCGGTGTATTAACGGATCCAGCGACTTTCGCTGAGTATTTAACTTTCACTTTGCATCAAGATATTAGTGATGATGCCGTGTTTGATGCACTCTCTCAATTGGATGCGATTGAGAATTCGATTCTTCAAAAAGATTTAACGTCAAAATTAAGTCTCAGCTGGGGTGTGTCTGAATCAGCGTGGCCTTTGGTTTTTCCACAATTAGAAAAGCCGGAGTTGTTGAAAAAATTTCCAGAAATGAAAGACGGTGAGCGCTGTTTTCCTTCCACTGATGGTGATATTTTCATTATTTTAAAATCAGAACGGATGGATTTGAATTATCAAGCGGCGAAATATATTGCAAATGCCTTAGCTCCTGTAGCAAATCTGATCGAAGATATTCAGGGTTTTAAGTATTTGGACAATCGTGATTTGATCGATTTTGTTGATGGTACTGAAAATCCGAAAAATGAAGCTCGTATTGAGTCGGTTGTTGTTGATAAAGAAGATAGTGTTGCTTTTGGCGGCAGTTATTTAACGGTTCAGCGTTATGTTGATCGTCAAAGTATTTGGGATAAACAGTCAACCTCTTATCAAGAGCAGGTGATTGGTCGTACCAAAATGGATAACATTGAACTGAGTGATGATGCTAAACCTGTTTGGGCGCACAATGCAAAAAGTAAGGTTATCATTAACGATACTGAAGTTAAAATGTTACGTCAGAATCGTCCATATGGTAATGCCATGTCCCATGGCACCATGTTTATTGGCTTTGCTAAGTCACCAGAAGTGATTGAAATTTCATTAAAACAAATGATTTTTGCTGATGATGCTGGCCATTATGATCGTTTGTTGGATTTTGTCGTTGCAGAAACGGGTGCTAATTACTTTATGCCATCAAAAGCATTATTAGCACGTTTTGCTGATTAAATTAATACAATAAAAAACACGTAATCATTGATTTTATTACGTGTTTTTTATCAATAAATCAAAAAGAAAAAGCGCCGAATGTCATTCATTATAAATAATAAAGACATTCGGCGCTTTTTTATCGAATCGATAATACAGAGCTCAGATTATTTCTGATGACCTGTTTTATGATGCTCACGAGAGCCTTCTTTGTGATCACGCTCTTTCACTTTGTGATGGCGATGTTCGTCATGCTCGTGGTGATCACCATGAGTTTGCTCAGGGTGTTTGTGACCTTCTGGATCGCCACCGTGTTCAGTATGAGGATGGCTTTGCTCATGCTCACGTACAGCGTGGTGATCTTTATTATGTTTGTGTTCGCAGCCATCACTGTAACGGTGTTCCATTTTTTCGTGAGTAGCTTCTGCTGTGTGTTGATGATTATTTGGCATCGTCTTACCTTTTTATAAATTGTGTGTAAATTCGATGTGGCTAATCTACGCTTCTTTTTTCGAAATAAATATCCACGTTATTGTAATAATAAACTGCAATTTTGTAGATTGAATGATGGAGGAAATATTGGTTATTTGTAGTAATAATTATTTATTTTTTATTATTACTTAGTATGACTTTAATTTTATTTAAGTATTATTTTTCGTAAAAAAAAAAGATAACGTTTCAATATTTTTCATGTTTTAAATTGTTTTTTACGATTATGGTAATTAACGAAACATCCAGTGATGTTGATTTTTTAATAATGTATCTAATGAGTTAAAGATATGTGTTTGAGTGACTAAATACTCAACATAAAATGAAATTAGAATATTAGAATAAATACATGAAATAAGCGGCGTCTGGCTATCAGAAGCAATATGAAATGTTTGCTGATGAAGCTTCTCGTGTGTCTGAAAGTGTTGTTAATTCACTGTTGTAACAGTGTCAACGTCCTTTCCCTAAGAGCTATCGAAATCACGTTGTATTTGAAGTTTTTTAAATATAGAAGCGAGAATTCTTATGAAACACATCGAAATGTTAACGAGTACTCCTGTGAAAGATGGTTTTGCTATGCCAGCAGAATGGGTACCTCACGAAGCTGTTTGGATGATTTGGCCTTATCGTGATGATAATTGGCGTCGTCAAGGTCGTCCGGGTGAAATGGCCTATGCCGAGGTGGCAGAAGCCATTGCGGCAACAACATCGGTTTGCATGGCTGTTCCTGCAGAGCAAATGGCATTAGCTCAAAGTATGATGCCAAGTTGTATTACTTTGGTTGAGATGGATAGTGATGATGCTTGGTGTCGAGATTCTGGCCCAACGATTGTTCGTAATATTGAAGGTGTTCGTCGTGCTGTGCATTGGGATTTCAATGCTTACGGTGGCGATAATGGCGGGTTATACAAACCTTGGAATAAGGATCAACAATTGGGTGAGCAAGTAGCTCGTTACCATGGATTTGATTGTTATAACGCACCATTAATTTTGGAAGGTGGCTCCATCCACGTTGATGGGGAAGGTACGTGTATTACCACTGAAGAAGTATTATTAAATCCAAACCGTAATCCAAATTTGAGCCGTGATCAGATCGAAGCACACTTAAAAGAATACTTAAATGTGTCTAAAGTTATTTGGTTAAAGCGCGGTGTTTATGAAGATGAAACGAGCGGTCATATTGATAATATGTGTTGTTTTGTCGCTCCTGGTGAAGTGTTATTAACTTGGACTGACGATCAAAGTGATCCTCAATATGAGCGTTCTCATGAAGCTTATGAGCTTTTGATGAAAGAGCATGATGCTCAAGGTCGTCGCTTGAAAGTGTGGAAAATCACACAGCCAGGCCCGCTATACAGTACGGCATTAGAGACAGCGGAAGTAGAAGATACCGGTGATGCGGTTGCCCGTACTTCTGGGCATCGTTTAGCAGGGTCTTACGTGAACTTTTTAATCACTAATGGCCGTATTGTTTATCCATTATTGGATCCACGTACTGATGCGAATGCTCAGCACGTATTTGAAGAAATTTTCCCTACCTACGACGTTGTAGGTGTACCAGGACGTGAAATTTTGTTGGGTGGTGGTTGTATTCACTGTATTACTCAACAGATTCCTGCGTAATTATTACAATAAAAATCAAATTGAAAGAGAACAAAATTATGAGCATGAAAATTAAGTGTGAAGGCGTTGAGTTAACAGATGCAATTATGGAAGTGATTAACAAAGATCTTCAAAAGATCGAGTCTTTCAAAGTTGAATTGAAAGACATTAACTTCCTTTTGAAAAAAGATGATGCAGCGTATTTAATTGAAATTATGATTAATACCGATCGTTTTGCAAAAATCTCAGCATCTGATGCGAATACAAATTTATTAGAAGCCATTCATGGTGCTTTTGCTAAGTTTGAAACTCAGTTGGTTCGCGCTAAAGAGAAGCAAACTTCTCATCGTGGTTAATCTCTTTCTTTATGAAAAAGCGCACTTACGGTGCGCTTTTTTTTGTTTTGTGAGATCGTGGTAGACTCTTTTTCTTTTATTGATTGTGATGAATTTAAGATAATTATGTCGACAACTGATGCTATTTTTACGGTTACCTTACCAAATCAAGAATCGGAATTTATTCTGCATTCCTGCTGTGCACCTTGTTCCACCGCTATTATTGAGTCTTGTGTCGCTTCTGGTATTAAGCCCATTATTTTTTATTACAATCCAAATATTTATCCGCATGAAGAGTACTTACTTCGTAAAGAAGAGAATATTCGTTATGCAAAAGCACTCGGTTTATCGTTTATTGATGGTGATTATGAAACGACTCGCTGGAAAAAATACACAGCAGGTTGGGAGCATGAGCCAGAAAGAGGGCAGCGTTGCCAATTGTGTTTTGATTTACGTTTGGAAGTAACGGCACAATTGGCTTATGAAAAAGGGGTTCATTTTTTTGCGACGACATTAGCCAGTTCTCGTTGGAAGAGCATTCCTCAAATCACCAAAGCAGGTCAGCGTGCTGCTAATATGTATGATGGTGTGGAGTATTGGACGCAAGATTGGCGTAAAAATGGGTTATCAAATCGTAAAGAAGCGATCATCAAACAGTTTGATTTTTATCAACAGCAATATTGTGGTTGTGCGTATAGCTTACGTGATAGCAATCAATGGCGTAAAGATAACGGTCGCCCTTTGATTGTGTTACCGAAAGCAGGCAGCAACATACCGATGTAATGTCAGTGATGATAATAAGAGAATGAAAAGGAATTCATTTTCTTTTACTCGGTCACCTTTTGGTAAAGACGACCGAATAAATCTAAAGATGAGCGGTTTCGCTTTATTCATGTTTGATATAAGGTTTTATTTCTTGATATTCACTTTCGGTTAAATTTACTGAACCATAAGATGAATGCAAAGTATAATTGTTGGCTTTATTTTTCAGTATAGAAACCTCATTCTCATAAAAAGAAATAGAAATTTGCTCATCATCGAAATGAAGTTTTCCCCAAGATTTGTTTACTTCTATATTCATACATTATTCTCGGAATTGTTGTAAATAAATACTTTATACTAATAAACTTAATATTTTGTGGTCAGAAAATTGATGGCATTTTGTTTTTGATTCAATGTGAATGTTTTTAGTTCGGCTTTCTTGATGAATTTTTTTTCAAATATTATGGTGCTTTTTACTCGTTCATCATCCGTTACTACTGCTATCTTCTCAATACTGGTTTTTTGAATGCTAAAGAGATCTTTGAATTCTTCAAGAAATGCAGAAAATTTAACGCCAACAAAATCTTTAACTTCGCAATAAACGACAATGTTATTGTATTCGTCTGTTTTTAATTTTAATTCAGAGAATGCCAAGTCAATATCATCTTTGGTTATTTTTCCGTTAATGCAAAAACCAATACCATTATTTATGTCTGTATTTATAATTGTGAGCATATTTATATCTCATTAAGTTTTATGGATATAGGTATATACTTAAAGTATCGATTTGTATACGTAGGTTTTAGAAAATAAAACTGCAATATTATCGTTTGGTGAATATTATTCCAGGTTAATGATAATAGGAATGCTTATTATTTTTTTTGATAAAAGCCCTGCTTTATTTTTTAACAGGGCTTATGCTAGATTTAAAATTGTTTTCCAAAAGTTAAATAAACATTTTGACTTTCAAGAGTGAATTCTTCTCGATTGTTCTTCGGTTTGTGCTTGGCTGATTTGAATTGGTACTCTAAACCAATGGTTGATTGATCTGAAAAGGTATAGGTTAAACCACCGCCATAAATGTAGCCCAGTGTTACGTTACTAATGGATTCTTTCGTGGGATAAGGGATATAAAAATCAGAAACGGTTGCTTTGATATTTAAGTATGACACATTTGCCCCACCTTTTGCGTATACCGTAAATTGGTCACTAAAGTGATAGGCGACAACTGGAGAAAGCAATAAAGAAGCAAGGAATATATGTTTGTCTTTTTTTAATTCAAGGTTGTTGTTTAGAAAGGATTCTTGTTGTTTTTCTTTACCATAACTTAAATTTGCAGCAATATTTAATCCTAAGTTAAATTTTTCCTGTTGAGGTTGATAGCTAAATTTTGTGTAACTAAATCCTAAGCTTAATGCATCAATGGTTAAAGGATCTTCATGATCATTTTCATTTGGAAATCTTAGCTCAGAATAGCCTAACGTTAAGGTTCGAAACTGAGTGTTATCATCACTTTTAGTCTGTTGTGATTGCAAGCTGGCTTCTTCAGGTGAAGGAGACAGTTTAATGTATTTTTTTTTGGTGGTCTTAACCAGAGTTGTTTCTTCATGTAAGTGATTTGGATCATCATGAAGACCATGCTGTGGTGCGAATTGATGTGAGAAAGCAGGAAAAGCAATAAAACTCATTAATAGTGAACTTGAAATTAAAGGGGCTAGATTCTTCATTTTTTATACTCAATTGACTGTGTCGTGTAGAGTATAGGAATAAATGTTGATGTTTATTTTCGTGGAACATTTAGTCAAATAGAAGAAGATTTTATACTCTTCTTCTTTTATAAGATTTACTTTGAGATATTAGTTAATTAATTTGTGTTTCTTCTATTTTATTTATTAATAAAGATTTTTTCGCTGCGTCTTATTTTTAGGATTTAATTGATTTTGTGTTTTTATTTATAGTGCCAATCTTATATTTATCTTGATACATTATTTGTTATTAGGGATGTGACAATATGAAATGTAATATGGACCCTATCATTACTGTTGTTATTCCAATTTTATTGGGCTGAGGCTGGGGTGAATTAACTCAAAAACTATATTGTACGAAGGGAACAGTGAAAGACGATGTTACATACAGTATGTCTGTTGAGTGTGATTCTATTCTTAAAGATTAGTTGGTTAATTACTATTACTGCATTTTTCGCGTTTGATTCATGGTTCTTGATCCGCCAGCACCGTAATTATTAATATCAAAACGGTTAGGTGATACTGTTGATTTTTTTTTCGGAATAACCTCTTCACGAGAAATGTGATGATCTTTTTGCAACAATTGAAGTATATTTTCAATCATTTCTGGTTCTGCTTTTGTTTCTTGTAAGTAACGATATAAATTAATGGCGCGTTGCTTGTTCATAAAAATACTCTTTTTTATTCATATTATTTTATTGGAATTTGGAAAGATGTATTTTAATCACAAAGGTCTATTTTGATAAGTAGGATCTATTGAAAAACAATATTTCTTATCTGTATTAATCTTCCCGTCTCAATTATATAGACAGAGTTCATGTTACATTCACGTTATTTTTTCTATTCTATGTGTCGAGAAGAAGTGAAACTTAAACAATTTATTATTTTGTGTTTTTTTCCTCCGATGATACATCACTGTATCATCGGTTTTTTTTACCTAAAATTTGGCACAACTGATGACCATGGGATGTTGGTGATGAGGATGTGGCAAAATCTCAACCTGTGTTTGATAGATAGACTCAATGGTTTCTTGCGTTAATGCCTGCCATGGATCGCCATCAGCCACAATCTCTCCTTGTTTCATGATAATAATTCTATCGCTGTATTGAGCCGCTAAATTAAGGTCGTGTAAGACAATAATCACACAAGCACCTTGTCGTGCTTTTTGGCGAGCTAACGCTAGGGTGTTGTGTTGATGCTGAATGTCTAAGGCGGAAGTCGGCTCATCCAATAAGAGAATTTCTTGTTGTTGGCTTTGGCTCAGTTGTACTAATACTCGGGATAAATGTACTCGTTGTTTTTCACCGCCGGAGAGGCGTGGATAAGGGTGTTTCGCTAACATTAAGGTATCAGTTAATGTCATGGCGTCATTAACCCAAGTTTGGCATTGCTGTTGAGAAGCACTTAATGGAATCGAACCTAAATTGACGACTTCTTCCGCGGTAAAGTTAAAACTGAGAGAGCTGGCTTGAGGTAATATGCCAAGGTGTTTGGCTAATGATTCCCGTGACCAATCTTCGATAGGACGATCAAAACACGCGATGCTGCCCTGATACGGTAAGTCATCACAAATGGTATTGAGTAGCGTGCTTTTTCCTGCGCCATTTGGGCCTAATAAAACGGTTAATGATCCACTTTCAAAGGTGAGGTGAATGTCTTTGAGGATGTGTTGTTTATTTCGAAAAACATTGATGTGGTTGAGCACTAATGCTGTCATGATAATCGTCCTCGTTGGCTGATCAGTAACCATAAAAAGAAGGGGGCGCCAATGGCGGCGGTGATGATGCCGACGGGCATATCCAGAGGTGCTGCGATGGTGCGAGCAATCAAATCGGCTAACACTAAGAGCAATGCGCCACCCAGTGCGGATAAGGGCAACAAAACGCGATGATTGGGCCCACAACATAATCGAATTAAATGAGGAATGATCAGTCCAATAAAGCCAACCATACCTGCGAGTGATACGGTGATGCCGACGCCAGCCGCTGTTAACCAAATTAAACGTCGTTTTAATGCTTGAACATTGATGCCACTGTGTCGGGCTTCTGCTTCACCGAGTAATAAGGCGTTAAGTCGATTCGCATCTCGATAAAATAATGTGAATAGGACAATTAACGCGATAAACCCAAGCCCAACGCCCGACCACGTTGCCCCGGCCATGGATCCCATCGTCCATAATGATAAATCGCGTAAAGCTTGATCATCAGCGATGTAATTTAATAGCCCTAATGCACCGCCTGCCAAGGCACCCACGGCAACACCCGCTAATAACATCATGGAAACGGATGTAACACCATTAACTCTACCCAAACGATACACCAGTAAAGTTGTGATAGCGCCACCGAAAAAG
>CAMQZF010000022.1 GCA_947039525.1 uncultured Photobacterium sp.
CAATAATCAGGCTTTCTCGTTCAATGATGCTAAATTGGTGGATTTCTTGTTCTAATTGTTCTCGTGAACGGCGAACTAAAATGCCTTCTTTTTCTAAAGGACGAATTAAATTGAGAATGCCGCCAATATCATCGATGTTAGCTCGCCGGATGTTCTCTGGGCTGGCCATCATGATTTGGGTGCCAATGCCATCAAGGGAAAAAAGCTCTTGCAGTAATGCGCCGTCATTTTGATAACTGATTAGGTGACTGCGAGGCACGCCAGCTCGACATGCGGCAATTGCCCCGCGTAAAAAACGGGCTGTGCCTGTGTCGGTGGTGTGATGACGTAAATGATCTTCCAGTGCTAATTCTGCTTCACAGGGTAATAATTCAGAAATGACTTCTTCTTGTTGATTTAATACCCCTTGTTCTGAGCAGAAACCAATTAATTTCTCCGCATGGAGTCGAATTGCCAACTGTGTGGCGACCTCTTCGGTTGATAAATTAAAGCACTCTCCGGTAATTGAGCTGGCAACGGGCCCTAATAATACAATGTTGTTCTGATTGAGTTGGTTTTGAATGGCATCAAGATCAATGCGACGAACTCGGCCACTGTGTTGATAATCTATCCCATCATCAATCCCGATCGGTTGCGCTATAATAAAGTTACCACTGATCACATTAATGTGGGATCCAGCCATGGGGGTGTTACTTAATCCCATTGAGAAGCGAGCGGTAATGTCGAGTTGCAGTTGACCCGCGGCTTGTTTGACTGTTTCGAGTGTGGTGAGGTCTGTGATTCGAATCCCTTTATGGTAAGGCGAGGATTCTTGGCGGTTTTCTAATAATTTGTTGATTTGAGGTCTCGCACCGTAGACTAAAACGACTTTAATGCCTAAGTTATTGATCAGTGCGATGTCATTAACAATGTTGGTGAAATTATCGTCTTGAATGGCTTCTCCACCGAGCATGATGACCATGGTTTTGCCATTATGTGCATTAACGTAAGGAGCGGATTGGCGGAAGCCTTTCACTAATGCGGTACTTCTTTTTTTCACGGGAAGACATCCTTGTAAAATAAGAACTGTTCTTTTATCAGTACACGTCATTGTGTGCCGAAGTTTGTTATTTGATTGTAAAGCAATGTCATTCTGTGTCGAGATCGATCTGTGTTTGGTTGATCATGGTTATTGCATCTTTATGCAGAAAGGATAAATGTGTTAAAAATTAAATCATTCCGTGTGTGATTACGTTACTCCATTTAAATATTGGAAATTTATTGGTCTTTGGCGACAGTAAATTGACATACTGCGTGTGTTTTTCACTAAGATTAGTTATTCCTTTTAGATCTGATGCTATTACACTTAGGTCTTTCATTTTCATCTCATCATAAGTGGGTTTTTATCGTGTTACGCAAAATTTTTATTATTTTGTTTGTGGTTGGATTAGCCGGTTGTGCGCAAGTATTACCTCTTGAGCGCCCAACAGCTCATGGTCAACAATATCTTGAAAGTGGTTTAGATAATGTTCTTAACCCTGTCAATGCTATTCAATCTAATTCGCCTCGTAACTATACGGGCTTTGATCGTCAAGTGGATCAAGTTCTAGAACACTCTGTTCGTCTTACTAATAAATATGCACCGTTGTATCAACGTGTGGAAGAGTGGGCTGAGAAGAGTGGTGATCCGGTAACCTTGCCTCAGTATGGCATCAATATGAGCCAAATGGGTGGTGCTGATCACCATGGTAATGTGTTGTTTACGGGTTATTTCTCACCTGTGATTGAGTTACGTCATACTGCAGATGCCACTTATCGTTACCCATTGTATGGAAAGCCAAGTTGTGGTCAGGGCCAATGCCCAACTCGTACGCAAATTTATAATGGTGCGCTAGAGGGGCAAGGTTTAGTTCTGGGGTACAGCAGCTCACAATTAGAAAACTTCTTATTGGAAGTGCAAGGTAGCGGTTTTGTACACTTTGGTGATACAAACAAAATGGAATACTTTGCATACGCGGGTTCTAACGGTAAGAAATACGTGAGTATTGGTCGTGTGTTGATTAATCGCGGTCAGGTGCCTCAAGCACAAATGTCTTTAAAGGCGATTCGGGATTGGGCTGCTGCACACTCACCAGCGCAAGTACAAGAATTGCTAGAGCAAAATCCATCGTTTGTATTCTTTAAGCCAACAAAACGTTTGGATGTGATTGGTGCGGCGGGTGTGCCGTTATTAGCGCATGCGGCAGTGGCGGCTGATCGTCGTTACATTCCAATGGGCAGTGTGTTATTGGCGGAAGTGCCGTTATTGAATGCACAAGGTCAATGGACGGGTCAGCATATCTTGAAATTGGTTTTAGCGTTAGATACTGGCGGTGCTGTGAAAGGCAACCACTTAGATTATTACCAAGGTATTGGTTCACACGCCGGTGTGCAAGCGGGTCAATATCGTGATTTTGGTCGTGTGTGGTTATTGAATATGAATAACTCAGATGCAACATCCACGTTGAATGGTCAATAGTCATACGCATTTGCGTTGGCTGGACAATGACTCAGGGAGCGCGTATAACACGCGCTCTTTCTTTTTCTGATGATTGAGTTTTACTATGCGTGAATTAAACACCCCAGCATCCGAACAATACAATCAACGATTTGGTGGCACCCGCCGCTTATATGGTCATTCTGAAGTGGACATTCTGCGTGCCAGTCATGTTTGTGTCATTGGTATTGGTGGCGTTGGTTCATGGGCTGTTGAAGCTTTGGCTCGCTCTGGTGTGGGTGAGTTGACTTTGATTGATATGGACGATGTGTGTGTGACCAACATTAACCGTCAAATCCATGCAATGACAGGCACAGTAGGACAAAGCAAGATTGAAGTGATGGCACAGCGTGTGGCATTGATTAATCCTGATTGCCATGTGAACTTGATTGATGACTTTATTACACCTGAGAATATTGCGGAATACATTGATGGTCGTTTTGACTATGTATTGGATGCGATTGATAGCATGAAGCCGAAAGCGGCGTTATTGGCGTATTGTAAGCGTAATAAAATTAAAATCATCACCACTGGTGGTGCGGGTGGTCAAACTGATCCGACCCAAATTCAAATCACGGATTTATCCAAAACGATTCAAGATCCGCTGGCTGCAAAATTGCGAAATACATTGCGTCGTTTGTATAACTTTTCAAAAAATCCAGCTCGAAAGTTTGGCATTGATTGTGTGTTTTCCACGGAGCATTTGAAGTATCCACAAAGTGATGGCTCTGTTTGTACAACAAAGGCAACTGCTGAAGGCCCTAAACGTATGGATTGTGCGAGTGGTTTTGGTGCTGCGACGGTCGTGACAGCGACGTTTGGTTTTGTTGCGGTATCGCGCATTATTGAAAAATTGATAGAAAAACACCGTTGAGTTGAATTTTGATATGTTAAAAAAAGCGCCTTAGGCGCTTTTTTTATGAGTTTTGACTGATGTTTTTAATCGCTTCAACAATAGCAAAAAGGCCATTGCTGCGTGAAGGGCTAAGATGGCTCAATAACCCCCATTTTTCAAATTCGGCTTTGACATTAACGGCTTGAATTTGCTCAGTGGTTTTTTCATTATATAGAACCAAGATTAAAGCAATCAAACCTCGAACAATTCTCGCATCAGAATCAGCAGCAAATAACCATCGTTCGTTATCTTGCTGGTGGATTAACCATACTTGGCTTTCACAGCCGTGGATTTTTACGTTTTCTTGCTGATATTCGTTGGACAAGATAGGCAATTTTTTGCCCAGTTGAATCACGTTACGGTAACGATCTTCCCATCCCTGAGCGGATGCCATTAATGTATCAATATCTGGCAAGGTAATTTCTGCACCAAATGGATGTTGTGGTAAGTCCATGTGGTCTCCTATGTTATTTAGAGTAGGCTGCACGCTTTGCGTAATGCATTAATAAAAGTTTCTATGTCTTGGCGATTATTATACGCCGCTAATGAGAGGCGTACGGTTCCTGATAATCCAAGCGCATCCAGCATAGGGTGAGCGCAATGATGACCTGCACGAACCGCAATATTTTGTTGATCTAATAACATTGCAATATCTTGATGATGAATACCGTCAATTACGAAAGAAATCACACTGCTATTGGGCTGTAATCCAATGATACGCAGATCGTCAATGGTCGCTAAGCCTTCTAGTGCCTTTTGGCGCAATTGTGCAATATGCCGAGTAATGGCGTCATGATCTTGAGATTGTAGCCAATGAATGGCACTTGCCAATCCTAATGCGCCCGCTACGTTAGGCGTACCAGCCTCAAAACGAGCAGGTACATCGGCAAATGTTGTGCCCTCAAAAGAAACATGTTCCACCATTTTACCGCCGCCATGCCAAGGTGGAAGATCATCCAATAAAGCTTTCTTGCCGTACAACACCCCAATGCCCGCTGGTGAATACATTTTATGCCCAGAGAAGACATAGAAATCGGCGTCTAACGTGCGAACATTTATGTTTTCATGAGCGATGGCTTGAGCGCCATCAATAACAGCGATAGCCCCTACGTTATGAGCCGCAGCAATCAGCTCTTCTATTGGGTTACGAGTGCCTGTGACGTTGGTGATATGCGCTACGGCGACAATTTTAGTACGTGTCGATAAACGTTGATAAAAAGCATCCATGTCTAACGTGCATTCGGGGGTCATCGGAATTTTTACGACTTTTGCGCCCGTTTGTTCTGCAATGAGTTGCCAAGGAACAAGATTGGCGTGATGTTCTAATTCACTGACTAGAATTTCATCATTCGGGCGTAAATGATGACGCCCGTAAGTATTAGCAATGAGATTGATGGCTTCGGTTGTCCCACGCGTCCAAATAATTTCATCGGATGATGTCGCATGAATGAACTGCTGTACTATTTTTCGTGCATTTTCATAGGCGATGGTGGCGTGTTCTGTGAGACGGTGACTGCCCCGATGCACATTGGCATTTAAATGTTGATAATAGGTTGTCAGTGTATCGATCACCACTTGTGGTAGCTGTGTTGTCGCAGCACTATCTAAATAGGTCACATTGTCTTGCGCGTGCAATGCGGGAAATTGATCGCGTAGTTGTTCAATGGAAAAAGGGGCGTTCATGACCATTCACTGTTTGACGAAATTAACGGTGATCTTGCGAAACATTACGAAGACTGGCAAGTGTTTCTTAGGGTGCATAGGATAAAATTTAAGATAAAAAAAAGCACTACTCATGATAGGAGCAGTGCCGACAGTATATTGACAGACAGGTCAACCATACAAAATCAGGGAAATTCTTTACTGAATTCAGACGAGTTCTGAACAAAATGCAAACACAACAATTAAGGGGTTGAATACAAACGTACTTAATCAATAAAACTAAGTTGTTGTCTTCAATACCAATAATATAGAGTTTCTGTAGCGCTCAAACAATAGACAATTTATAATGTTATTCATTATAAAAACTAATTAAAAAGTGAGATCTATGTCTAGACGACTTCCACCGTTGAATTCTCTGAAGGTATTTGAAGCTGCCGCACGTCATTTGAGTTTTACCCGTGCTGCTGAAGAGTTATTTGTGACTCAAGCTGCGGTCAGCCATCAGATTAAATCATTAGAAGAATTTCTTGGTTTGAAGTTATTCCGTCGTCGTAATCGTTCCTTATTGTTGACGGAAGAAGGACAAAGTTATTTTCTCGATATTAAAGATATTTTCACTTCGATTTCAGATGCGACGAATAAAGTGTTAGAGCGGGGTTCAAAAGGAGCATTAACCATCAGTTTGAGTCCCAGTTTTGCGATTCAATGGCTGGTACCGCGTTTGAGTGACTTTAATGAGAAACATCCTGATATTGATGTACGGATTAAAGCCGTGGATTTGGATGAAGGCTCCTTAACGGATGACGTTGATGTGGCCATTTATTATGGGCGTGGTCATTGGTCAGGGTTATGTGCGCATAAATTGTATCAAGAGTATTTGGTGCCGGTATGTTCGCCTACTTTATTAACCGGATCGAAACCCTTGCGCTCTCTGGATGATCTTCAATTCCACACCTTGCTGCACGATACGTCTCGAAAAGAGTGGAAAAACTTTGTGCGCCATTATCATATTGGGGACACGAATGTGAATCAGGGGCCGATTTTTAGTCACTCCACCATGGTGTTACAGGCTGCGGTTCATGGCCAAGGAATCGCATTAGGAAATAATGTATTAGCACAACCTGAATTGGATGCTGGGCGCTTAGTTTGTCCATTTGATGAAGTGCTATTAAGTAATAATTCGTTTTATTTGGTGTGTCAGGAAAATCAAGTTGAAGCTGGGCGAATTCAAATTTTCCGTGATTGGATGTTAGAAAAAGCACACAAAGAACAAGAAGATATTGGTGATGATTTGCCAATTCTTTCTGATTGAGTTTGAGTACGATTAAGGAAAAATGACATGTTATCTTCACGTTGGACATTATTGTTGGCGGCAATCAGTGGCGCGATGACGGTCATATTCGGTGCGTTTGCCGCACATATATTGAAAACTCAATTGTCGACAAATATGTGGTCAGTGTTTGAAACGGGAATTCAATATCAAGCGTGGCATTCGCTTGCTTTATTAGCATGTGGTATTTGGGCACGCATTATGCCGTCAAAAGCGGTATCATACGCGGCTCTGTTTTTTGCACTGGGTATTGTGTGCTTCAGTGGCAGCTTGTATGTCTTAGCATTAACAGGAATAAAGTGGTTTGGTCCCATCACTCCGATTGGGGGCGTGTTTTTTATTTTTGGCTGGGTAGCCTTAATAGTGGCTGCTTGGCGTTCTGCTTGAGGATTCGATGTGAATCAAGTTTTATTCTACTGTCGTCAAGGCTTTGAAAATGAGTGCGCAGGTGAAGTGCAAGATAAAGCGAATGCTTTAGAGTTGTTTGGCTTCCCACGTGCGAAAAAAAATTCGGGTTATGTTATTTTTGAGTTTTATCAGGCCGATGATGCCCTGAAATTTACTCAAGTTCAGCCTTTCTCTTCCCTAATTTTTGCGCGTCAAATGATTTTGGTCACTGCTCAATTGAGTGATTTGCCTTCGGATGATCGTATTTCACCGATTCTTGAAATGACGGAAGGGTTGCCTAAATGTGGTGATCTTCGTGTGGAAACACCGGATACCAACGAAGCGAAAGAGTTATTAAAATTCTGTCGTAAATTTACGGTTCCATTGCGTCAGGCGTTACGTAAACAAGGCATTATGTTGGCAAAAGATAGCCCACGTAAACCGGCTTTACATCTTTGCTTTACCGCACCAGGTTGTTGTTTTATTGGTTACTCTATGCCGAATAACAACTCCGCTTTCTTTATGGGTATTCCGCGTTTGCGTTTCCCTTCTGATGCGCCAAGTCGTTCAACCTTGAAGCTTGAAGAAGCGTTGCATGTGTTTGTTCCACAAGAAGAGTGGGATGAACGTTTGGCTCCGGGTATGTGGGGTGTGGATTTAGGTGCTTGTCCGGGTGGTTGGACGTATCAGTTAGTGAAGCGTTCTATGTTCGTTCATGCTGTTGATAATGGCATGATGGCGCAAAGCTTAATGGATACGGGTCAAGTTAAGCATCACCAAGCGGATGGTTTCAAATTTGAGCCACCACGTAAGAACGTTACTTGGTTGATTTGTGACATGGTTGAAAAGCCAGCTCGTGTTGCGCACTTGATGGGTCAATGGTTGGTGAAAGCATGGGCAAAAGAAGCCTTGTTTAACCTGAAGTTGCCAATGAAAGGTCGTTATGACGAAGTGTTGCAAGACATTGAAAACTTGAAACTGTTTTTGATTAAAAATGGGGTGAAGTTTAAGTTGCAGGCGAAGCATTTGTATCATGATCGTGAAGAGATCACGGTACATATTCAATGTTTGGATAATCGCTCACCTCATTAATCGTGGGTGATATCGAATAGTTAAGAATGCCTCAATGACCTTGTGTGATTGAGGCATTTTTTTATGGTTTATGATTATTTCTGACGTAACAAGTGATCAGTCATGCTCTGAAGGGTTCTGATAACGAATGTCTTGCAAGTTAAAACCGAGGGTAATGTCTGTTTTTAACGTTGCAATTTGCTGGCAGCATCGTGCGAGATCTTCATTACCTGTGATTCTTTTTTGCCATTTTGGCGGGAGATCTTTGGCTGTTAATATCTCTTCCAATGTTGGATGGCGTTTAAGCAGCTCTAATGCGGTTTTTGGACCAATACCGGGAATGCCACTGACGTTACTGGAGTTAATGCCGACTAATCCCCAATAATCGGTTAATTGCTGAGGCTGAACGCCGTATTCTTTTTCAATAAAGTCTTGATCTAACCAACGTTGCTGGAAGTAGTCTCGAATACGTATGGTTGGGCGAAGCAGTTGGCAATAGCCTTTGTCGGTCGAAATAATCGTCACTTGTTCGTTTCTTTCTGCTAATTTCCAAGCCAGTGTTGCAACAAGATCATCGGCTTCATCGCCTTCTGATAACAACGAATCAACCCCTTCTTCCATAAACGCATCTTGAATGCGTGACATGCCTTGTTCTAGAGCTTCTGGCATGGCGGAACGACCCGCTTTGTAGTTGGGTAATAACATGCCTCGCCATCCACGATCGTGCCCTTGATGATCAAAGACAGCCACAATGTGGGTTGGCTCACTGATACTAATGATTTTATGGAGTGCTTGGCGGCAAACCTGTGCGGTTTTCTCTATATCGGTTGGATCGGGTTGGGCGGCGTGAACACGGCGAATGAGGTTGAGCGCATCAATAATAACAAGGTGTAAAGGCATGAAAAGTGGGATTTCCTGTCGTAAATTCTAAATGAATTGTACGGTCTGATAGACAAAAGTGCGATGTTATTTCTTTGATGTTGGGTGAGTTTTCTTAATTTGGTAGCAAGGTTGATAGCGTTGCGACGATAAACTCATTCGCCCTTGTTGAATGAAGCTGTGTAATAAGGTTTCCAAGGCTTGCAGTAATTGAGGATCACCTTTGAGTTGAAATGGCCCCCGTTTTTTGATGCTGAGTAAAGTGTCACTCTTTACATTACCCGCGACGATGCCGGAAAAGGCGCGTCTAAGTTCGATGATGAGTTGATCGGTGCGTTGGTGATGATGCAATTGCAATTGATCCATTGTTTCGTGTGTGGGAATAAAAGGTTGCTGAAACTCTGGTGCAATGGTTAATGACCAATGAAAACTGTACGCGTCTCCAGTACTTTTCCGATGAGCTCTTACTTTTGAAATACCCTGTTTAACCGCTTTAGCAACACTTTGAGGGGCGCCTATGATGATTTGGTAATGCTGAGTGACTTCCTCCCCAAGTGCATTACAGAGAAAAGTATTAAGACTGTCAAAATAGTGTTTACTGCTTTTCGGACCGGTTAAAAATATGGGTAATGGATTGTTGTGATTATCGGGATGCATGACAATTCCCAGTATGTATAAAAGCTCTTCTGCTGTGCCGACTCCCCCGGGAAAAATGATAATGGCGTGCCCTAAACGGATAAAGGCTTCTAAGCGTTTTTCAATGTCTGGCAAAATAACCAATTCATTGACGATAGGATTTGGGGGCTCTGAAGCAATGATCGAGGGTTCGGTAAGACCGATAAAACGACTTTTTTGTTGACGTTGTTTTGCATGCCCAATGGTGGCTCCTTTCATTGGGCCTTCCATCGCACCGGGTCCACAACCTGTACAGATGTTTAATCCCCGTAATCCCAACTCGTGTCCAACTTCTCGGGTGTATTGGTATTCTTGATCATTAATCGCGTGCCCCCCCCAACAGACAACAATATTGGGATCTTCATTGGCGTGTAAGGTGTTGGCATTTCGTAAAATATCAAAAATGAAATTGGTGATGTGCGCGCCACTGGTCAGATTAAATTTAGGGTGGCGATTTAAAAATAGAATGTCACGCAGAACAGAGAATAAATGATCTTGGATATTACGAATAATGTCGCCGTCGACAAAGGCATGTTGTGGTGGGTGAGTCAGTTCTAATTTAACGCCCCGTGCTCGGCGAATAATGGCAATATTGAACGATTGATATTCTGCTAATAAGGCGTGAGCATCGTCGGTTTCTCTTCCCGCATTCAGCACTGCTAATGAACAATTACGATACAAATCAGATAGCGTACTTGAGGCGGTTGCAGTCAGTTGATCTACTTCTATTTGTGACAACAAACTCATTCGCCCGACAGGGTTGATACGAATGATCATTAATTTTTGATTCTAGAGGATGCTGTGTTGAGTGTAGTTCATTTTTGATATTGATTAAAAACGTCAGACACAGCAATGATGGCAGTGTCTGACTTTGATTTAATGGGTTTCGAAGTCTTCTATTATTGCAGCCTCTTTTGTTTCCGGTGTTAACTGATCTTTAGAGCGCTGAATACGAATTAAGCCTTTTTCTATCCCTTGCTGACAAGCGTGACGAATATTGCCATTAGCAAAAAACGCCGCGGGTGCTGCCTCAATGGCTTGATAATGGGTCCAAGATAAAGCGTGATTCTCATCAGCATTGAGTCGAGCGTCTTGAGTTGCCATTAAGAGAATATCAAGTAATTCTCTTGCATTAATTGCGGTATAGGCACGAGGTAAAAAGGGATATTCCGCCATTCCTATTTTAATTTTGGTCTGTAAATTATGTTGCTGCATAAAATTCATCACCAGTTTCTCAATGGATTGGGCTAATTGTTGTGGCTCAGTATGAAGACGTGAGTTGGGCTCAACATACAAAAATAAGGCATCAGAAAAGTGGTATAAGCGTGCGGGTTCGCAAATTTGCTCGTTTAAATACTGTCCGAATTTTTGTTCTAACTCTAATGCTTGTTGATATCCTTCTTGTTGATACCAGTGCTTTAATAAGGGAATTTCAAATAACGCGAAACGTAAGCGATCACTTAAAGGCTCGTGAATGATTTCACCCAGTACGCATTGTTCAAAATAAGCACTGCTTTGTTGCAATGACGTCGGTAACCGTTCATTCAACATGCGTAAATTTTTTAATCCGCTGCGAGGGTGAGTATAGAAATCACTTTTTAACTGACACAGTCGCTTCTGTAATGTTTTGATCTGGCGACGATGATAATGTGACCAACCAATGAACGAAAAAGTGATAATAGCTAAAATGATGAGGATCCATTGGTAGAGATACACACTTTTTTCGTGCGTGAATTGCGTTTCTTCCATTTTATCCAAATGCAATGCGCGTTCATAAACGCGTTGTTGTTGTTTAAATAATTCGGCATTATTTTTCACCATGGTGGTTTGCGTTTCTTTAAATAACTTTTCATAACGCCGTTGGCTCGCTAATGCATTGTAATAGTCGCCTTTTTTTTCAAAAGCGGTTGAGAGTGTTTCCTCTGCGATCAATTGTAAATTGATTAATTCTAAGCGTTCAATTTCCAATAAGGCTTGCTTTGTCAGTTCAATCGCTTGTTTATTTTTACCCTGAGCGAGCATCCATTGGCCTTCTAATAATAAAATTTGGCTTAAAATGTTCTCATTTTGTGCTTGTTGGGCAAGATAACGAGCTTGATCAAGGTAATGTTTGGCTTTGGGGTAATTGAATAAAGCCAAATAAACGCGAGCGATATTAAGACGCAGTTCCTCCGATGGTCGCTGAATAATTTTAAATTGACGCTCTAAATCTAATGCATTGAAATAATGAATTAAGGCTAAATTATGACGATTTTGGTGTTCATAAATGAGTGCCATTAGGCCGATCGCTCGGGACAATAATTGTGGCTGATTATGGCGTTCATGGTAATCCGCAGCATGAGTCGCATGTTCTAATGCTTTGTCATAGACGTTACGTTGTTGGAATAAGCGAGCTAAGACCATATCGGCTTTGGCAATATTTGCGCTGTCTTTTTGTTCTAATGCGAGTAAATAGCCTTTAAGTACGGTATCTAACGCCAACCGATGATGTTGAACCATTAAGTAATAATTGCCTAATGCCAGTTGATATTGAATCCAGTATTTGGGATTGTTAATTTCTTGTAAGTGGTTTTTGGCTTTTTGAAAATGCTTTTCAGCGTTAGGTTGATCGTCGAGTACAGCGTATATCTCAGCCTGCTGCATGTGTGTTTGATAACGCAGTTTTTGCCATTTATTATTAAGTCCGATCTGTTCAAATTCGATGATTTTCGTTTCTATACTGTTCAATATTTCAATGGCTTGTTTCTCATCTTGAATGATGTGCCATTGAAGATTGGCTTCTAATAAATAGGTTTCAATTTCTATATAGTGGAGCGCGTGTTCTTGAGCTAATACTCTTGCTTCATGTATGGTGATTAACGCGGCATCGGATTGATTGATTTTTGAAAGGGCAGTGGCTTTTATTTGCAGCGCTTTAATCGTTTTGAGGGGCGTGCGAATATGATTCTCATCTTCTTTATTAATCTGAAGACGCGATGTATTTAATGACTGAGTCAAAGGTTGACTCATTAGGTATTGGTTGATGAGCTCAATGGCTTGATAAGGTTGTGTCGCTAAAAGTTGGTGAGCATCGGTTAATATAGGTGTCGTGTAATTTCTTGCATCAACCTTCGTGCTGACAATTATCAATACGAGGGCGCTGATCAGTCGTTGAGTGTGAGTCATAGGCATTAACATTACCTGAAAAAAAGTAACGGTCAGTGCGGCATTATAGGGAGATGACAACAGAAAAGGTATGAATACAGAATGGGATTTTCAACAATTTCATTGTGTTAACCCCATTCTGTGACGGCGTCGACCTATTGGCGGGCGAGACGATCGTTATTACTTGGTGTTTTACCCTGATTGGTGCGGTATGGGTTGATGTCTAATCCACCGCGACGCGTATAACGTGCGTATACTGTCAGTTGGCTTGGCTTACAGTATTTCATAATATCGGTAAAAATCCGCTCTACACATTGTTCGTGGAATTCATTGTGATTACGAAATGAAATTAAATAACGTAGCAGTTTTTCACGATTAATTTTAAGGCCTTGATAGGTTATCTTCACACTTCCCCAATCGGGTTGGCTGGTAATTAAACAATTTGATTTCAATAAATTACTGTTGAGTTCTTCCGTTACGATGTCTTCAGACACAGAATCTAACAAGTAATCCGCATTAAATTCATAATCAGTAATTTCGATGTCTTGATCATCAATGCACGCGCCAGAAAAGGCGGCAATATTAGCATCTGTGAAGTCTTGAAGTGGTTGAATGGTGACATCGACGTGTTCGCCCGCACATTCTGATAAATCACGTTGTAAACGGTTTGCAACTTCTTGCCAACTGTCTAATTTGGTTTGATTAAAACTGTTTAAATACAACTTAAAAGATTTGGATTCGATCAGATTTGGGCTGGTTACTGGTAAACGTACTTCGCCAATGGCCACTTGTGGTAAGCCTTTTTCATTTAACCAAGACAGTTCGTATAAGGTCCAAATATCGTAACCAGTGAAAGGCAAATCTTCACCTAAATGTAGGTCGTCACGATTGAGACTGCGAGGGACACCTTGCAATAAGGTGGGATCGTATTGATCTGCGTAACGAGTGGCTTTACCTAAGGTTAAACCGGTCAGTTCTTTTGCGTCGTGGTATTTGCTCATTATGGTCTGCTGTACAGTTGGATTAGAATGTCACAAAGTTTACTGAATCTTGACTGAGGTTGCGAATGAATCATCCAGTTTCAAAAGCGTTAGCATTATTTTCGGCTCAATTTGTTAAAGCATGGGAAGAACAAGCACATACTCTGCCAACCAGCATTGATGTAGTGGGGTTATCTTCTCCGTGTGTGCAAACTGACGATGGTGAAAAGGTGATGTGGTTACCAGTGAGCCGTGAGCCAATGGGGAATTTATCTGCGGTTGAAAAGGGCATGGAGCTTGTTTTGCACGAAGACATTGTTGCATTTTATGGCAGTCAATTTAGTGGTTATATGGCGGCTAAATGGCAAGAGACTGAACTCATGTTATTACAGATGTTTTGCGAAGAGGATGCGAATGTCTTACAAGAGAATATTTTGGGTCACTTGGTCACTCAGCGCCGTTTAAAAGTCACGCCGACTGTTTTTATTGGTGCGGTTGATGATGAATCAAAAGTGATTTCTATCTGTAATTTGACGGGACAGGTTTTGTTGGAAACGTTAGGTCGCAAAGGTCATCGTGAAGTCTTGGCGAACGATATGATTGCCTTTTTACAGCAGTTAGAGCCTGTTGTGGAGGAGGCATAATCGATGTTTTTGGTTAAGTTGCAATTTGACTGTTTTGAAAATACGACGATAAGTGCTGTGGATCGTGCCGTCAATGGGGTCATGGAAGCGTTACGTTACAATGGACAAGTCTTAGGGCGTGAGTTTCCTATTGTATTGCATGATGGTGTTTTTCAAATTCGCTGTGTTTGTCCTGATGAAGACAGTTTGCACCCTCGTTATCACAGCCCTGCGGTGAAAACGGCATTCGCTTTGCTTACGGATGCAGGATTATTATCACCGAAAGTGACCTTACTTGGACGAGACATTAACTCGGAAGATGCAGCAGATTGTGAAGTGCCTACATGGCAGGTGCTCTATACCACTTATGTGCATACTTGTTCGCCATTGCGCAGTGGCGATTCTCTATTGCCGATTCCTTTGCATCGTTTAGAGGCTACGGGTGAGGTGGATCATACTGAGCTGATTCAATGGCAAACTCAGTGGCAAGCGTGTGATGAAATTCAAATGGGTGGATTGTGTGATGCTGAACACTCCGCACTTGCTGAAATTTGTAATGAAAATTCAGCATTATTTAAAAAAGGTCGCGTACTGGCGGATCGCATTGAAAATATGACCCAAGTGCCGACTTATTATTACCAATATCGAGTGGGTGGTGTGTCGTTACAATCGGAGCAGGATCGTACCTGTCCGATTTGTCATGATTCATGGCAACTATCAGCGCCTTTACACGGTATTTTCCATTTTAAATGCAATAAGTGCCGATTGGTGTCGAATCTGTCTTGGGATTTTGCAGAATAATGGATTTATTGTTGTTTTTCTAAGTTTTCAATACGCTCAGTCAGTTTTTTGATTTGAGCTTCTAATTCAGTGATTCGCATTTCTGGTGTCATTAGTACGGAAGTTGTTGTGATTTCAGGAATGCGTTGATTTTTTTTCCAAGCTTGTAATGCTTGAATGATGATCGGAATTGGAATTGATGTGCTTAAGCGAGCTTTGACTTTTGCAACGCTCAGCTCTTTACCTTCATTGGTTAATGATGTGAGCGCCAGTGTTAGTTCATCATTTATATTTGGCATATTGTTTCTTCCTCTATCGTAAAATTGTTGCTTTATGAAAGTACCCTCATCATTTTATGTGAGTGAGTATCAAAGTCCGTTTTTCTTTTATTCTATATTCTTCTTTTTTTCAAATTTATGTCCTTTTTTTTACATGTTAAATTGTTTTTTATGCAAAATATTAACAACTTTTAGTCAGGTTGGCTGGTTGTGAGAATAGCTTAATCGTCTTTGGCTGATCGGTTTGTGCGAGATCTCTTACATAAGCGTGGGAGATCCATGTTTTTTCTTATCCTGTTTATTACCAATGTCTTGTTATCTTGTTGATTTTAATTGATTATGTTGTTTTTATGTTTTTTATGTCGTCATTTTTTTGCAGAGTTTTTTATTTATTGTCTTCTTTTTTTTAGGAATGTGAGTAATCTTAATGGTGTCGGAAGGAACTGACCAGCGAGTCAAAACACCAAGAGTGAAAAGCATAAGTATTCAGGATGAATGCAAATGTGAGACTTGTAGGGATAACTCTTAGGATGAGAGTGCAGTTAACAGGATGTTGACTGGTTAGGATGACGAAAGGAAACACTTCAGGATGAAGTTAGGGAACACCTCTAAGGACAGAGGATTAAGGATCACCTCAGGATGAGGTAAAGGACACTTCCAGGATGGAGATGTGAGTTGTGGCAGGATGCTGCAACGGGTCAGGATCAGACCGAAGGACAGCTTTAAGGAAGAAGAACACAGGGAAGCACTGTTACGGATAACAGTTACTCATGGAATGAGAGCAGGGAGCATTATCGTAGCGGGACTGCTGCAAGCAAGACCCACCGGGCGCAACGAAAGTTGCGCCCGTTCTTTTTATGGAAAAATATTACTTTGATATATACGGATTTTTATTGTCTTATTTATGTGTCTCTTGGTACTAAATCACGACGATGACCAAAAGATCGCTCTCTTGGTCATGTCGCTGTCTTTAACTCTTTTATCGCTTTATTAAAAATACTATTCGACTTTGGATGGCAATGAATTAATTCTCAACCAAAGTCTCAGGCATTCGATGAGGTGGTACATGAAACCGAAAAGGATGTAATCTTTTCATTAATATGTGCCCTTGGTAGTTATCTTGCCCATCCGCAGAAAATTCAAAGTAATAGCGTGTTCGCCATCCTATTCTTCCTTCATCGTCTTTAAATACATGCTCACCTCGTGCAACGTTTAACAGTTGTAGCCCTAGATGTTGGCAACGTTGTTCAATGAAGCGTTGTGCTATCTCTGTTTGACGCCGTTGCTGCCAAAAAGCACAGCCAAATAAGACGACTAGTCCGATCCAAAAAAGATTACCCATTTGCGGTACTCTGAGTTGATTGTCGCGTGTGATTTTGCAGAGTGAGGATTGCCTGTGTCAGTTGTGGGTTTTGGTTTGAATGTAACAAAGGAAGTAGCGTGCCTCTTAAGGCTGGTATGGTAACAAGATCAGCAAACAATTGATTAAACAGTGTTTGATCTTTCGTTTCGGCCAATCGAATTAAAAATTGTGTGGCAATGTTAGGTTGCGTTAAGGCATTCCAGCAACGTCCTGCGATCGCAATCAGAACTTCAGCATGGCACATTTCGGGATGATTAAGCACTTGTTGAATGCGGGTTGCTAATGATGTGGCATCTTGCCCAGATAACGCGCGTAAGTAAGCTGACATTAAGAAAATATCTGGTGTTTTATGGGATAATTCTGTGGTTAGTTTTTCGCTAATGATTTGATATACGCTGTCGTTAACACGTTGATGTTCTAAACAACCTAATAGTGCATAACAGGGCGTAATGGGCATATTCTGTAAAGCTTTACGAATTGCCGTCGCGTTATTCTTTTCTTTACTTCGAACACAAACGTCAGCTATGCCTTGTAAGCCTAATTGTTGCCATTGATCCCAGCCTAACTTCCCGTTAAGGTAATCTTGTGCTGAGGCGTAATAATGACTGGCTGGCAATTTTAACTGCGCACTGAGTTGAGCGTGAAAGACCGCCAACTTGTCTTCTTTTGGTTTAAAAATATATGGGTTTTGACTGAGGGCATGTTGTTGTTCTTCCGTCATGTCTTGCAGCACTCGGCTACCTAGCGCTTCTAAGGTGTATTTAATAAAATCACCGACGGCAGCGGCTTTTAATAAACCCCGTTCATCTAATGGGAAGCGTAAAAACCAAATCCAAGGGGCATCTGTTTCTTGCCAGAAAGCGAGGGCAAAATGCGCGTGTTGCTGTAATGGCCATGGGTAGGGTTGACGATTGTCTTCTACGGCTTTAAAAATATCGGTGTCTAAATGTTGAACTCGACGGCTTAAATCGAAGATTGAATAGTGGCATTGTGCTTGATCCAGTAATTGGCTCAAACTGTGAATGGGCTCCATAGACATCCTTTTAAATTCTCCTCAATGAATCAAAAGTATACCAAACTCGACGCGTTAAGAAATATTCACCCTTGATGGTGGTGTGTCTTTTGTAGTTTGGTGTAACGTTTTCCAGTGGTATTCTTATCGGCTTTCTTTTTCCACTGGAACATGAATATGAATGGGTGTCGAGCAGAGATTTTATTGTTGTTAATAGAGTTAGAAACAGCATTGAAGTTGATTGAACAATGGGAGATCCGTTTGCCTGATGATCAAGAGCTGCAATCGTCAGAGCCTTTTTCAATTGATCGACTCAGTTGTGGTCAATGGCTACAGTGGATATTGATTCCTAAATTAACCAATATGGTGGTGGGTGATCAACCTTTACCAACACGTATTGGCGTTCATTACTATGTAGAAGAGGCCATGAAAACGATAGTGGGTTATGAATCTATTGTCGAAATTGTTGCTCAATTAGATGCTGTATTAACAGAGAGAGTCTGAGTGTTGGAATTAGAAATTCTGTATCAAGATGAATATTTAGTCGCGGTGAATAAGCCGTCCGGCATGTTAGTGCATCGTTCGTGGTTAGATCGCCATGAGACGGTGTTTGTGATGCAGACTTTGCGTGATCAATTGGGGCAACATGTGTTTCCACTTCATCGCCTGGATCGTCCAACGTCTGGTGTCTTGTTGTTTGGATTATCGAGTGATATTGCCTCTAAAATGATGCCGTTATTTGCGGGGCGTGATATTCATAAAACGTATCATGCTGTGGTTCGAGGTTGGATCACTGAAGCGGCGGTATTGGATTACCCACTGAAAATAGAATTGGACAAGATTGCGGATAAAAAAGCGCAAGAAGATAAAGATCCGCAATCAGCGGTTACGGCCTATCGTCCGCTGGCGCATGTTGAAGTACCGATTCCGGTGGGTCGCTATACTCACAGTCGATACTCTTTAATTGAAATGAAACCTGAAACGGGTCGTAAGCATCAATTGCGTCGTCATATGCACCATTTGAGTCATCATATTATTGGTGATGTGAATCATGGTGATGGGCGTCATAATCGTATTTTTCGTGATAATTATGAATGTCATCGCTTGATGTTGCATGCGTCTGATTTATATTTTCAACATCCTATTACTGATGAATCTATTCATATTCACGCTGATGTGGATGAGACATGGCGTCATGTGTGCGTAAGTTTTGATTGGTCTTTAACGTTGCTTTCTGAGGGTGGATCACAAGGCGAAGTCAAGTCGAGTATTTAATTGTGCGATTCGTTTGTATTCTGTTTTACTCTTTTCCACTCTATTGATAGGAATGTATATTTGAAAAGGAGTGTTAAAGATGCGAATTGGACTGTTTGTCGGAACGGTTTATGGTGGCGCGGAAGGACTCGCGTTGCACGTGCAAGACATTTTACAACAAAAGGGGCATAACGTTACATTGTACCTTGATCCATCTTTTGATGATTTCGTGTCTTATCAGTCTGATATCATTGTGATTATCTCTTCCACAACAGGTTACGGTGATATTCCTGATAATCTTATGCCTTTATTTCAAGATTTGATGTCTCGTATGACGATGATGCCCAATTTACATTATGGTGTAATTGGATTAGGAGACATCAGTTATGGCGATGAGCGCTTTTGTGGTGGTGGACGCCAATTTGATGCACTGTTGTTGGAATTGAGGGCACAGCCAGTATGCCCTCGTTTAAATATTGATGCTTGTGTGCACTTTGACCCTTGGCCGCCAACTCACATTTGGCTAGAAGGTTTTGAGGCAAAGTTGAGTGATATATCTTCGTAATATGATCAGCTTGGGGCATTGATGCGTTGAATTAATGCCTGTTTTAGTTCGTCTTGTTCTTGTTGGGTTAACTGTTGTCCTTGGTGATTCACTAACACAAAAAAATCTTCCGCTCGTTCTCCGATAGTGCTTATTTTTGCCGCTAATAAATTCAAA
>CAMQZF010000023.1 GCA_947039525.1 uncultured Photobacterium sp.
AGGAGGAATAAAGTTGGCTTTGAGTATCGGAATTGGATCATAGGCGATCGTTCGGCTAGCTTGATCGATAGCCCACTCCAAAGTGGCGAGTTCTGTTAAATACGGCAATGCAGTCAGTAATTCGGTGGTCGCAATGGTCTGATCAAAATCAGCGCCATATTCCGCAATATCACCACTGTTTGAAGAATGGGTGAATACGTGTTTTCGAGCTAATTGAGAGAAACATTCTTCGCCAATTAACGCTTGAATACAGGGGTATACCGTCGCCAGAATATCACTGAATCCAACAACAAAATGATTTCGATAAATTTGCAATCGTTGATCTTTGGGGATCGACGTATCAACAACATAATCCTTCAAGCTGTGCGGCTGATAATGTAAAGCATGAAAAAATTCACGTTGTAATTCACGCAAATCGAGAGGGGAACTCATGATAGTGACCTTGATTTTGATGTTGCTCAAGACAGGATTGAGCTGTACGTGCTTCTTGTAACAAACGTGATAGCGATGGAATATCCTGATCCCACTCAATCAACGTTGGAACAATACCATGTTGTTGGATCCACGTTTGATAGAGTTGCCAGACAGCAGAGCAAACAGGTTGGCTGTGGCTATCAATATGAATGTGCCCTTCGGGTAAAGTACGCGTAATAAAACCCGCTAAATGAATCTCGGTGACGGTTTGTGGATCGATTTCCGCAAGATAATCCGACACCGTAAAACCATGATTTAAGCTATTTACATAAACATTATTTAAATCTAGCAATAACTCACAGCCCGTTGTGCGTTGCAGTTCAGCCAAGAATGCCGATTCCGTCCATGTGGAATGCGTAAATTGCAGATACGTCGATGGGTTTTCAATTTTAAGTGGGCGTTGTAATGCCTCTTGTACTTGATGAATTTTGTTAGTTAATAGGTCAAGCAGCTCTTGTGTATAGGGTAGGGGCAACAGATCGTTAGCGTAAGCTTGATTGATGGAACTCCAACTTAAATGCTCCGAAATCGCGATGGGATCAATTTGATCGACCAAGTGTTTCACACGTTTTAAGTGTGAACGATCTAAGGAATCCACTGACCCTAATGACATCCCAACACCATGCAAACTGATCGGGTAGTAGTGCCTGATCGCTTCGAGTTGCTTTTGTTCGGTAGGATGAAAATAATTTTCGGTATGAGCTTCCAACCAAGCAATTTTAGGTTTATCTCTTATAAATTGGGATAAATGGGGGGCGCGTAGTCCCACCCCCACAGCCTTATAAGGTGTTAAATTCATGCTTTCGAACTGCCATTTAAGCGGTCGCACAATCCTTTTGGAACCATAATAAAGGCGTCTTTTTGCCCGTCGACTTTTGCACTGCCTGCACACGAACTGGTTTTGGTTGCACAATCATTTTTTCCAGCCTTAGCAACGCCATAACATTTTTCTTTCGCATTGGTGCTGGCTTTTGTTTCTGCTGTTGCCGCTTTCACTGTCGGGCTGAATCCTGTCCCTGACATGATCAATAGACCCGATACGGCACTGACTAACACGAAGTTTTTTGTACTCATCATTGATCCTTTTTATAAAAAGATACGTGGGTTTATCTCAAGAGACAGGCGGAGTGCGAAATAACGCTCATCCAACCTGCGTGTATTTTGATTTTCTTTTTGAGTTTATAGGCGAATTCGATTTTGTGTGAGTCGGCTTTTGAGAACATGAGCTGATATACTGCCACTATTGTATGAATCACCAGTAGGCAACGATGGACGTTTCACTTTTGTTAGATGGTCTTAATGACAAACAGCGCGAAGCAGTAGCAGCACCGCTTGGCAATTATTTGGTTTTGGCTGGCGCGGGCAGCGGTAAAACTCGTGTTCTCGTTCATCGTATTGCGTGGTTAATGCAAATTGAAGAAGCCTCCGCCTATTCGATCATGTCGGTGACTTTTACCAATAAAGCCGCCGCAGAAATGCGCCACCGTATTAATGAGTTGATGGAAGGATCCAGCGCAGGCATGTGGAATGGTACGTTTCACGGTTTGTGTCATCGCATGTTACGCGCACACTATTTAGACGCGAAATTGCCTGAAGATTTCAATATTATTGATTCGGATGATCAGATGCGTTTACTGCGCCGTTTGATCAAAGCACAAAACTTGGATGAGAAAAAATGGACAGCCCGCCAAGCGGCTTGGTACATCAACGCGAAAAAAGACGAAGGTTTCCGTCCTTGTCACGTTGAAACTTTCAACGATCCAACCGAACAAACGTGGTTACGCATTTATACCTTGTACCAAGATGCGTGTGATCGTTCTGGCTTGGTCGATTTTGCCGAGATTCTGTTGCGAACCTATGAGTTGTTAAAACAAAATGACGCGATTCGTACCCATTATCAAACGCGTTTTAAACACATTTTGGTGGACGAGTTCCAAGACACCAACCGCATTCAATTTGAATGGCTACGCTTAATGGCAGGCGCTGAGAGCAACGTCATGATTGTGGGTGATGACGATCAATCCATTTATGGCTGGCGCGGCGCAAAAGTTGAAAATATTCAACGTTTCTTAAACGAATTCAGCGAGACTCAATCGATTTTCCTTGAGCAAAATTACCGTTCAACGGGCAATATTTTGAACGCTGCCAACGAATTAATTGCCAATAACCGTGAGCGTATGGGCAAGAATTTGTGGACGGAAGGACGCGATGGCGACAAAATTTCCATTTATGCCGCGTACAACGAATTGGATGAAGCCCGTTTTGTGGTAGGTAAAATTAAACAATGGAAAGACGAAGGTGGTGCCTTAAAAAATACCGCCATGTTGTATCGCAGTAACGCACAATCTCGCGTATTGGAAGAAGCGTTAATTCAAGCGAATTTACCTTACCGTATCTACGGTGGACAACGCTTCTTTGAACGCCAAGAAATCAAAGATGCGTTGGCGTATTTACGTTTAATTGTCAATCGAAACGATGATGCCTCTTTTGAGCGTGTTGTGAACACACCCACTCGTGGCTTGGGTGATCGTACGTTAGACACGATTCGTATGACGGCGCGTGATCGCCAAATTACCTTATGGCAAGCCAGTACACAATTACTGGATGAACAAGTGCTCGCGGGTCGTGCTGCGAATGCGTTGCGTCGTTTTCAGGAATTGGTGTCGGCACTCGCCGAAGACACTGCCAATATTCCTTTGTTTGAGCAGGCCGATCTTGTGATTCGTAATTCAGGATTGCGTGTCATGTATGAACAAGAGAAAGGCGAAAAAGCCCAAGCGCGTATCGAAAACTTAGAAGAGTTGGTGAACGCCGCACGTACGTTCCAAATACCCGAAGAAGCGCAAGATCTGACCCCATTATCGGCTTTCCTATCGTACGCTGCGTTGGAAGCGGGTGAAGCTCAAGCTGATGCGTTTTCTGATGCCGTACAACTCATGACATTACACAGTGCCAAAGGATTGGAATTCCCGATGGTCTTCATGGTCGGTGTCGAAGAAGGCATGTTCCCAAGCGGACGTACGACTGAAGAGCCTGGGCGTTTAGAAGAAGAACGTCGTTTGTGTTACGTCGGCATTACCCGTGCCATGGAAAAATTGCACATCAGTTATGCGGAAACGCGTCGTCTGTATGGACGAGAAGAAACGCACAAACCGTCCCGTTTCTTAAAAGAAATTCCAGAGCAATACGTGGAAGAGGTGCGCATGCGTGCCAAAGTCTCTCGCCCGATGAGTGCAGGGCGTTTTAGCCAAGCACAAGTCAGTGATAAGTTTAATGAAACGGGGTTTAAGCTGGGTCAACGGGTGTTACACGCCAAATTTGGTGAAGGTACCATCGTTAATTTTGAAGGCAGTGGTGCACAAAGTCGTGTTCAAGTGGCGTTTAATGGTGAAGGCATTAAATGGTTGGTCACTCAATACGCTCGTTTACAGGCGTTATAATCCAGATAATCATGCCGTGCACTTTGCACGGCATTTTTTATTCATTTACTCATTTATGGTCAAGAAGCGCTGTGATTACAGTGCCCAATTCAAACTCTGCAGCCAATTCCACCATAATGATCCGCCGATCAGCGTGAAAATAAGCGCACATATCCCATCAATATAAACAGAGAAACGTTGTAACACTTGTTGTGATTTTGCTTTGGTTAAGATCCATGCCAATGCCCCAAACCACAACAAAGAAGTAAACCAAAGAGCCCCGACAACACTGACTTTGGTTGTGATCGTAATATCGGGTGGAATCAGTGTGGATAATAAACTGAGAAAAAAGATTAAGGCTTTAGGGTTTAATAAACTGGTGGTTAACCCTGTTATAAACGCATAGCGTGACGGTGGTAATGTCAGAGAATCATTCGAGTGTGCTGAATGTTGGGCTGATACCTTAAATAATGAATATAATCCTTTTCCTCCTAGCCACATCAAATAACTGCCACCGCTTAATTGCAGTAATGAAAAAATCATCGGTTGTTGTTGAATCAGTAAACTAGCACCAGTTAGGCTAAAAATAGAGTGCAAAAGAATGCCAATGGATAAACCGAATGCGATGGTTAATCCGGTTTTTCGTCCATAACGACGAGCATGATCAACAACCAAGGCAAAATCAGGACCTGGGCTCATCAGTGCAATAATGTGAACACTCAGTAGCGTAACTAAAGGAGCGAGATCTGTGAATGCCATGATTTTTCTGTCATTAAGAGGAAGGTGATAGGAAATGTACGAAATTTCGGTTATTGAACCCAGTTATAGAGTATGTCGAAATGTGTCGAGGTGATTGAGCCTTTTCCTGTTTCTTCCTTGGTCTCCATTTCTAGGATCGGTAGAATGGCATTTTCCCTAATGAGATCGTCTTATGCTCACTGCCTATTGTAACGATAAATCCGTCACTGCTTTGTCGGTATTGTCTGATGTGTTTGGTTATGTTGATTTCCGAGCAGGACAAGAAGACGTCATCAACGCAGTAGCACAAGGGCAAGACTGTTTGGTGATTATGCCAACGGGCGGGGGAAAATCCTTGTGTTACCAAGTACCCACTTTATTAAGAGAAGGCATCACGGTTGTGATTTCGCCTTTGATTTCATTGATGAAAGATCAAGTGGATCAATTGACTGCGAATGGGGTGGCTGCGGTACAAATTAATGGCGCAATGGATCGTGATGAGCAAAGAATCATTTGGCAGCGGATCGTCGAAGGTGAGGTAAAGCTCATTTATGTGTCACCAGAGCGAGCACTTACTCATGACTTTTTATCTCGTTTGCAATATCTACCGCTTAGCTTAGTTGCGGTGGATGAGGCGCATTGTATTTCTCAATGGGGGCACGATTTTCGTCCTGAGTACGCGGCATTAGGACAATTAAAACATTATTTTCCCAATTTACCGATAATGGCATTAACCGCAACTGCGGACGATACCACGCGTACCGATATCATGGATCGTTTGTCATTATGCGATCCTTTAATTCATTTAAGCAGCTTTGATCGTCCTAATATTCGTTATACCTTACAAGAGAAATACAAATCGCTCCTTCAACTTCAACATTATTTGGAGAGTATGAGTGGGCAAAGCGGCATTATTTATTGCAACAGTCGTAAGCGGGTGGAGCAGGTCACCGAAAAACTGCAAAGTTTGAAATTATCTGCTGCGGCTTACCACGCTGGTTTAGACAGCGGCGAACGGGCGCGAGTACAAGAGGCATTCCAACGTGACGATCTTCAGATCGTGGTTGCCACTGTTGCTTTCGGGATGGGGATCAATAAACCGAATGTCCGTTTTGTGGTTCATTATGATATTCCTCGCAACATCGAATCGTATTATCAAGAGACAGGGCGTGCAGGGCGCGATGGATTGCCGGCTGAAGCCGTTTTATTGTACAACCCAGCAGATTTATCTTGGCTACGTCGTTGTTTGGAAGAAAAAGAAGAAGGTGATCAAAAGCAAGTTGAAACGCATAAATTGAATGCGATGGCGGCGTTTGCAGAGGCTCAAACCTGTCGTCGACAAGTGTTGTTAAATTATTTTGGTGAGTATCGTGATCAACCTTGTGGGAATTGCGATGTGTGTTTAGATCCTCCTTCTCGATTTGACGGTTTAGACGTTGCGCAAAAAGGATTGTCGTGCGTGTATCGTTTACAACAAAGTTATGGTTTGAATCATGTGATTGATGTGTTGCGAGGTATGCAGCATCAAAAAATTCGAGAGCAAGCCCACGATACATTAAGCACCTACGGTATCGGTAAAGAACACAGCCATGAGTTTTGGCTAGGCGTCTTACGTCAATTAATTCATCTCGGTTATTTGCATCAAAATATGATGAGAGGCTCAGTTTTAGAGCTAACCGAAAAATCGCGTCCCATCTTACGTGGTGAACAGGCATTAGAGTTGGCCGTGCCTCGTCTTAATATCGTGCGCTATGCGAAAGTAATAAAATCGGAAGATCGCAATTATGACAAGATCTTATTTGCCAAATTACGCCAATTGCGAAAGAAGTTGGCTGATCAGGACGATGTGCCACCTTATATTATTTTTAATGATGCGACTTTAATGGAAATGGCACAAGTAGCACCGACATCCCCAAGAGAGTTTTTAAGACTTAATGGCGTTGGAGCGAAAAAACTCGAAAAATACGGGCACCTTTTTTTAGAGTTGATTGAAACGTATTTAATGAGTTCGGAAGGAAATTAACGAAATTTTTTATTTTTCCTTGTAAAACAAGATATTGATTTGATTGATATATCAATTAAGAAATAGTTTAAATTAATGCTTGATTTGCAAATGAGAATGGTTATTATTCACATGTCTTCAGCGAAATCTCCCGCTTAAGACACGACATTGCTCACATTGCTTCCAGTGTACTTTAGCAAGAGGCTAAGAAGTGTAGGGCTTCTGAATCTCATCTTGCTCAGCGGCTACCGAATCAGGTGCCGCTTTTCTTTATATCTCCTATTTTATTCTGATCTTCATAGTTTTCTTCTCTGATCTTTTATTAGATTTATCAATAAAAATATCATTAAAATCGTTCAATTTTTTCCACAATTCAAGATCGAGATCAGATCGCCGATCTCACAATAATTGTGTTTTTAAGTTGTTGTTATTTATTGCTTTTATTTGTATTTTTTAGGTTTTGATGAATGTGTGTATTGAATGATGGATAAATACTAACAAAGTTATCCACAGAACTCGTCGGAATTAACCTAAAGAAAAGAAACTTTGGTTAACAGTTGCTGATGTTCATGGCATTCTACTAAAATTTTGTCCTATCTTGCTGATAAGCAGTACTGTTCTGCAGGGCTGTATCTTTTACTTTCAAACATAAGACGACTCTTCTATGGCAACAATTCCTGATCATCCATTAATTCTGATTGATGGCTCTTCCTACTTGTATCGCGCTTACCATGCTGCGCCCAATTTTACGAATGCTGACGGTCAGCCGACAGGGGCGGTTTATGGCGTGGTCAACATGATTCGCAGTCTATTAAAACAGATTGATACCCAGCACATTGCTGTGATTTTTGATGCGAAAGGTAAAACTTTTCGTGATGAATTATACAGTGATTACAAAGCGCATCGTCCACCGATGCCAGATGATCTTCGATCGCAAATTGAGCCGTTGCATCAAGTGATTAAAGCAATGGGCTTACCATTGATTTCAATTACGGGTGTAGAAGCCGATGATGTGATCGGTACGTTAGCGACTCAAGCCTCTCAACAAAATATGCCCGTGCTGATCAGTACGGGTGATAAGGACATGGCACAATTAGTCGATGGAAACATCACTTTGATCAACACCATGAATAACGTCATCATGGATGCTCAAGGTGTGATCGAAAAATTTAGCATTCCACCTGAATTGATCATCGACTATTTGGCGTTAATGGGAGATAAAGCCGATAACATTCCAGGTGTACCTGGTGTTGGCGAAAAAACGGCAATGGCATTATTACAAGGCATTGGTGGTTTGGATGATCTATATGAGCATCTGGACGAGATCGCCGCTTTGGGCTTCAGAGGCTCAAAAACCATGGCGAAAAAGCTAATTGAGCACAAAGAAGCGGCCTATTTATCGTATCAGCTTGCCACTATCAAGTTGGATGTTGCTTTAGATCTTGCTCCTGAGCAACTTTGTAAAGCCACACCGAATAAAGATGAATTAATTCGCTTATATGGACATTTGCAATTCAGCCGTTGGTTGACGGAATTGCTTGAAGGCGGCGATGGTACCGTTATCTCTGATGAAGCTCGTGCTCAAGGTCATTCAGGAAAAGAAGCCAGTTCAGAGGCTGAGATCATTGAAATTGATCGTGAAGGATATGAAACAGTTGTCGATGAAGGTCGATTTTTAGAATGGCTTGAACAGTTAAAAGCCTCTGATGTCTTTGCCTTTGATACAGAAACCGACGGTCTAGACTACATGATCGCCAATTTAATTGGGGTTTCTTTTGCTGTAGAAGCAGGAAAAGCGGCTTATGTACCTGTTGCTCATGATTATTTGGATGCGCCTGCACAATTGGATCGTCAGTGGGTGTTGGATCAATTAAAACCGTTATTGGAAGATCCTAAACAAAATAAAGTGGGTCAAAACCTGAAATTTGATGCCAGTATTGTTGCGCGTTATAACATTGATATGAAAGGGATTACCTTTGATACTATGCTGGAATCTTATGTTTTTAATAGCGTAGTCGGTCGCCATGATATGGACAGTTTGGCTTTACGTTATTTAGGGCATAAAACGATCCATTTTGAAGACATTGCAGGAAAAGGTAAAAAACAGCTGACTTTCAATCAGATCGATTTGGATCAAGCTGGACCTTATGCAGCAGAAGATGCGGATATTACCTTACGTTTGCATCAGCTTTTATTTGAAAAACTGAGCAAAGATGACACGTTATTGTCTGTCTTCCGTAAGATTGAAATGCCATTAGTGCCTGTTTTATCGCAAATGGAGCGCACAGGAGTATTGATTGATCATCAATTGCTCTTTACTCAATCACAAGAACTCGCCATTCGTTTGGATGAGTTGCAAAAAGAAGCGTTTGAATTAGCGGAACAAGAATTCAACTTAAGCTCGCCAAAACAATTACAAGCCATCTTATTTGAAAAAATGGGATTGCCAGTCTTGAAGAAAACCCCATCGGGGACACCTTCGACCAATGAAGAAGTGTTGCAAGAGTTAGCATTAGAATATCCCTTACCCAAATTAATCATTGAGCACCGTGGTTTGTCGAAATTAAAATCGACGTATACCGATAAATTACCTCGCATGATTAATGCAGCAACAGGGCGTGTTCACACCTCTTATCATCAATCTGGCACAGTGACGGGACGTTTATCCTCAAGCGATCCAAACTTACAAAATATCCCCGTTCGAAATGCGGAAGGGCGTCGTATTCGTCAAGCCTTTATCGCTCCAAAAGGGCATCAAATATTGGCGATCGATTATTCTCAAATTGAGTTGAGAATCATGGCGCATCTATCGGGTGATAAAGCTTTATTAACTGCCTTCCAAGAAGGTAAAGACATTCATGCGGCAACAGCAGCTGAAATTCTCGGTTTATCGATTGAAGAAGTCACCAGCGAACAACGCCGTCGTGCAAAAGCGATCAACTTTGGTTTGATTTATGGAATGAGTGCATTTGGCTTAGCCAAACAACTTGGAATGGGGCGAGCAGAAGCGCAAGAGTACATGAATGTTTATTTTGAGCGTTATCCCGGCGTTTTAGAATACATGGAATCAACTCGAACTCAGGCAGCAGACAAAGGTTACGTAGAAACCTTATTAGGTCGTCGTCTGTATTTGCCGGATATCAAAGCAAGTAATGGTCTGCGTCGTAAAGGAGCTGAACGTGCTGCGATTAATGCGCCAATGCAAGGAACTGCTGCCGATATTATTAAACTTGCGATGATAAAGGTACATGAGTGGATTGCTGAACAGCCTTTGGGTGATGTGCGCATGTTAATGCAAGTGCACGATGAATTGGTTTTTGAAGTAAAAGAAGAAAAATCAAAAGAAATTGCAATGGAATTGCGTGAAATTATGGAATCCGCATTAGTGCTTGATGTGCCGTTAATTGCTGATATTGGTCTTGGTAACAATTGGGATGAAGCACATTGATTTTTTGTTAACCAAAAAAGCAGTTGTAAGTTTTGTTTGTTTGAAAACAGATGGTTATTATGTTTTCTATTGATAAAATTTAGTTACATATTTCTGTAATTAAACTACAAAAATGGCTTTTATTCTCAAAGTGTTTAGGCTAAAGTTAACGACGTAGGGTACAGAGGTAAAGATTATTCTATCTTTCAGACCTTTTGTTTCACGTTATTGGATTTGGCTATTTTAGCTGCCCTGATCATCATGGTCAGGGCGTTTTTTATTGTGTTTTTATTACAAAAAAGTGATTAAAGATTTCTTAAGTTTGTTTTGTCACGATCTCTCCTGTTTCTTCTTTTCTTTTATTCCAGTTTCTTTATTCGATGCTCTATTAAATTAGGCTAAGTTTTCTGACAATAAAAAAGAATGGGAATGATTAGCGCGAGAAAAAAGGAAATAAAAGCAGAATAGAAAATAAATAAGAAGAAGCACTGAACAGTAAAAAATAAGAGGCTGTGTTTTACGTTATAAAGGGGAAAGAAGAGAGGGAGGATATTTGTAAAAGAAGATGAAAATATTGACTCTGTAAAAACAGAGTCAAATTAAGACAAGATTATTCGTCGTTGTCTTGCGCTTGTTCAGCCATGATGCGTTGACGTTCGCGCTCAGGAGCGAACCAAGTATCTAATTTACGACGAACTTGATCCAAACCAATGCCTTTCAGAGATGAGAACATCTCAACTTGAACATCGCCTTCAAAGCCTTTTGCCATGTCGCTAATTTTCATCTGAATTTGTTTGCGAGCACCGCTTTTTAATTTGTCAGCTTTCGTCAACAAAACCAAAACAGGTAAGTTCGATTCCACTGCCCACAGAATCATCTGTTGATCCAAATCTTTCATTGGATGGCGAATGTCCATCAAAACGACCAAACCTTTCAATGACTCACGTTTTTGTAAGTATTCGCCTAAGGCTTGTTGCCATTTCTTTTTCAATTCAAGAGGCACTTGTGCGAAACCGTAACCCGGTAAATCGATCAAGTTACAGCCTGCTGTGACTTCAAACATGTTAATAAGCTGAGTACGCCCCGGTGTTTTTGAGGTACGTGCTAAGCCTTTTTGGTCGGTAATGCGATTGAGCGCACTGGATTTGCCCGCATTAGAGCGGCCCGCAAACGCAATTTCAGCACCGGAATCGGTCGGCAAATGGCGAATATCTGGAGCACTGGTGATGAAATGCGTTTGGCGATAGTCTAAAGGTTGATCCACTGTTAACTCCGTCAGTCTTTATGTAGTCAACTGATTACTTTTATGTGAAAATATGTAAACTTTAACATGAAATTATGTTTAGTTTATGGCGGCATTGTATACCATGTAACTGAGCATTACTTGTGGAACTGGACGCTCACATAATTATAAATGGATTGTCATGAATAAATTAGCATGGATATTAGCACTAGTAGCGAGTAGTTCTGCTTGGGCACAAGGTGATGCCGAAGCAGGTAAAGTCAAAGTCGTAACCTGTAATGCATGCCACGGAGTCAGTGGTAAAGCCATTATGCCCGAGTACCCCAATCTCGCCGCACAACACCCTGGTTATCTTCAAAAACAACTCAATGATTATAAATTAGCCGTGACGACAAGCGGTGAACAAGGCCGTAATCATGCGGTTATGGGTGGCATGGCCGTAGGTTTGTCTGATCAAGACATGGCCGATCTTGCTGCACATTTTTCGAAACTTCCTCCTATCGATGGTACAACACCCGAAGCCGTGGTTGAAACAGGACAAAATCTTTATCGGTTTGGTGATCCTGAACGTGGTGTAACCGCCTGCATTGCATGCCATGGCCCTCGTGGTAATGGCACAAGCCTATCCGGATTTCCAAAAATCTCGGGTCAAAACGCCGAATACATCGAATCTCAGCTGAATATGTTTCGGTCTAATGAACGAGCAAATGACATGAATGCGATGATGCGTGCGTTGTCGGTGAAATTAACTGATCAAGAAATTAAAGATGTATCGCAGTACGTTGGTGGTTTGCATTAATCCGATCATTCTTGGAAAAAAGGCAGCACCCGCTGCCTTTTTCTTTGCTTATACATACTGAAAAAAACATCGTGTTTTCTGAAGAGTAAATCGATATTAGGTCATCTTTCGTTTATCACGAGGATGTATTACACGAGTTTATCCATGATATGAGAAGAGATGGGGTATACTATGGCGAGATATACACCTCTTTTTTCTTATGATATGAATGAAATTTTGTGCCTTAGCTCACCAAAGTACTTTGTTGTGTTTCAATTTTCCTTTGTAGTAAAAACATAGTGTAAAAAGAGTTCTGATTATCTTTTGTCTGAAAAGTCAGACAATCCTGAACGAACCAACACATTTGTTTACTATAAATAAGATGTAGCAAAGGTTGGTGATGATGTATTTTTGCTGAGGAAATCCCAGTAATGACCCGTAAAAAAAGAACACGTACAGTAGGTTCAGCTGGACCGGCTGTTTTTGAAGAAAAAAGCGTAACGCAATTGGACAGTGAAAGTCGTGTCCGTCAAAAAGCCCGTAAGCGTAAAGGTTTAAAGGCTGGCAGCCGTCATTCCGATGGCAACGCGCTATCACAACGTCAACAAGGTAAAGTTCGTGATCCACGTCTAGGCAGTAAGAAATTAGTGCCTTTGGTTGTTGATACGACTAAGCCAACGAAGAAGCAGCGTCGTCTAAGTGCAGAGCAAGAGCTTGAGCAATTAGAAAATGATCAACAATTGTTGGCGTTGTTAGACCGTTTAGACGAAGGCGAGAAATTAGGCGCTGGTCTACAAAAAATGGTTGATGAGAAATTAGATCGTATTGAGCGTCTAATGAAGCAATTGGGTCTACTGGACGACGTACCACACGTTGTTGAAGAAGAAACAGAATCTAAGCCGAAAGCACGATTGTCGGATGATGATTTGTTAGATCAATTCGAAAATATGGACTTTGAGGGGTTTGGTAAGGAGTAATCATTGCAAAATATGACGTTTTGGTTTGGATTGGTTGGTGCCATCGTTATTGGTGGATTGACTGTTTATGCCGGATATTTATTGTTTCAACTGTACCAACAAAAACAACGACATCAACGGTTTTTAGAAAAAGCGCAAGCTCGCCAGCTCGATAAAATGGCTGAGCGCAATAAAACCATTATGAAAAGTGTGTTAGTGATTGCAACTGCCAGTAAACAACAGCAATGTGATTTATCGGAAGCGGCAATTCGTTTGTACAAACTCATGGAAGTGTTGCAAGGGGAAAAGCGTGTGGATTTTCGCATAGCATATCCCTCTTTGTGTGAGCTTTATGATGTGGTGAAAGACATGCCACGCGGTGAAGAACGACAGCAACAAGAAAAACAAGCTCGGATGCAAAACAATTTAATTCGTGTAAAAGCCGAAGCGCGTTTGCAAGATGCCATTGCCAAAGAACTCGATGCTATAAGTCAATTGAGTGCTTAATTAACAGACTTTCTCTATTACAGAGAAAGTCTGTTGAACTTCCTCTTCCCCTCTTGTGATGAGTGTAAGACAGTCTTTTTTCAGTACATCGGCACTCACTTTTTTTTGTATCGCAACTGGAAATTTGTCATGTCAAATGTGCAGATCATTTGGGATCAATCCCTGATCGAAAAATACAATTATTCGGGTCCTCGTTATACGTCGTACCCAACCGCGTTAGAATTCCATCCTAATTTCACAACGTCAGAGTTTGAATCAGCTTGCTATCAATACCCTGAACGGAAATTATCTTTGTACGTCCACATTCCGTTTTGCCATAAGCTTTGTTATTACTGTGGCTGTAATAAAGTCATCACACGTCATCCAGAGAAAGCCGATCATTATTTGGATATGTTGGAACAAGAAATTGTTCAGCGTGCAGAATGGTTGGGTACTCGTCATGTGAGTCAATTGCACTGGGGCGGTGGGACACCAACGTTCTTAGATAAGACGCAAATTACTCGTTTAATGACACGATTACGTGATCGTTTTCAATTTGAAGACGATGCGGAAATCAGCATTGAAATTGATCCTCGCCAAATTGAACTGGATATGTTGGATCATCTGCGTGCTGAAGGTTTTAATCGTATCAGTATCGGAGTACAAGATTTTAATAAAGACGTACAAGTACTGGTTAATCGAGAACAAGATGAGACGTTCATTTTCGATTTGGTGAAAAGAGCCCGTGATCTTGGATTCCGTTCAACAAACCTTGATTTGATCTATGGTTTGCCTAAGCAAAATCGAGAGACGTTCGCTGAGACATTACGTCAGGTGTTAACTTTGAATCCAGGACGATTATCTGTTTTCAATTACGCGCACATGCCAACGTTATTTCCGGCACAGCGAAAAATCAAAGATGATCAATTGCCCGCACCGAGCGAGAAATTGGTGATCTTACAAGAAACCATTGCCACGTTAACGGGCGCTGGGTATCAATTTATTGGTATGGATCATTTTGCATTACCTGATGATGAGTTGGCAAAAGCACAGCGCCAAGGTATTCTTCATCGAAATTTCCAAGGTTACACGACACAAGGGGATTGTGATCTTTTAGGGCTTGGTGTATCAGCCATCTCCATGATGGGGGATTGTTATGCCCAAAATGAAAAAGATTTGAAAACCTATTATCAAGCAATTGAAGAAAAAGGCGATGCGCTAGCAAAAGGCGTTTTACTGGACAACGATGATTTGATCCGTCGCGAAGTGATTAAAGCGTTGATTTGTAATTTCCAATTGAATAAACGTGAGATTGAGACTCAATTTTCTCTCGATTTCGATGCGTATTTTTCTGAAGATTTACAGTTATTACAAACTTTCATTAACGATGAATTAGTCACCGTCTCCGATGATCACATTGAGGTGACTTTAAAAGGTCGTTTGTTAATTCGTAATATTTGCATGTGCTTTGATAAATATTTGCGTGAGCGTGCGAGACAGCAACAGTTTTCACGCGTGATTTAGTACTGTTTTCATATTAATAAAAAAAACGCCCATTGGGCGTTTTTTAATCCACCAGATTTATGGCTGCAATAAAGGCCAAAAACCCAGCACAAAATTGAGTTGGCTCACCGACCATCCATTCAGTTACCACGCTCACGATAGCATTAAGTGATATCAAGCTTTCTAACATCGAACACATCCTGTAACAATGAAGACAATGCGCTGAGTGAACAACGCATTGAGAAAACGTGTGTTTTCATTGTACAAAAATGGCGGTGCTGGAAAAGTGCGCCAACCCTAAAAATTAGCGTTGAGCCGCTTTTTCTTTTAGTGCTGCTTTTTCGCTATCAGAAAGGAAAGCAATTTCCAAACCATTGATTTGTAGCTGACGGATTTGCTCTTGGCTTAGGCCCATTTTCGGTGCTGCCACTTCGTATTCGTAAGGCAATTCAATGCCTTCAACGGCAGGATCGTCCGTGTTCAAAGAAGCTAGGATGCCGTGCTCTAGGAAAGTCTTCACTGGATGAGTTTCAAAAGAAGCAACCGTACTGGTTTGAATGTTTGAGGTGATGCAAGATTCAATACCGATCTTGTTTTTCGCTAGGTAAGCCATTAGCTCAGGATCTTGAATTGCTTTAACACCGTGACCAATACGCTCTGCACCCAACTCTTTGATTGCTTGCCACATGCTTTCTGGGCCAGCTGCTTCGCCTGCGTGAACCGTTACGCGAAGGCCTGCATCACGAACTTGTTTGAAGTGTTGAATAAATTGAGTACCCGGTTGACCCAATTCATCACCCGCTAAATCAATCGCAACCAAGTGTTGTTTTTGAGCCAATAAGGCGTTCAATTCTTGCTGACACGCTTCTTGACCAAAAGTACGGCTCATAATACCGATTAAGTTGGCTTGGATACCAAAATCACGGCAACCCGCTTGAACACCATCGATAACCGCTTCAACCACACCAGCAACAGGTAGGTTGTGCTTCATTGCCATGTAGTAAGGTGAGAAGCGCAGTTCAGCGTAATCAATTTGTGCATTTAATGCGTCTTCAACATTTTCGTAAGCAACGCGACGACAAGCATCTAAATCACCCAACACCGCCACACCCCAATCCAATTTAGAAAGGAACGCAACTAGGCTTGGTTCTGCTTCAACAATTTGTACGTGTGGACGCAGTGATTCCAAATCATTCGCAGGCAATGCAATACCAAAATGTTGGCCTAACTCTAGGATGGTTTGGCTACGAATGTTACCGTCAAGGTGGCGGTGAATGTCTGTTAATGGGAGTTGTTTAGTAATCATTGTTATTGTTTCCCTTGGTACATGAATGGGGCAAAGTATATGTAAAGTTAAAATAACTATCAGTATGTGGAATAACAGAATTATGTAACATTAAATAATGAAGCATCTGTCATTTTAAGTACATACCCGTTATTACATCACGTCATGATCCGTATTGGATAACCCTAATTCTTTGAGTTTTCGAGTTAATGTATTGCGTCCCCAGCCTAGCTTTTTAGCTGCATCTTGCTTATGACCGTGTGTATGTGTCAATGCGGCTTTTAATAAAATCGTTTCAAATTTTGGCAATAAAGTGGCTAATAAATCTTGCTCACCTTGTGCTAATGCTTGGCTTACTGTCGCTTGTAATGCTTCTTGCCAACTGTCATTTTTTTCTGATTTGCTCTGGTTTTCTTCCAGTAACTCAACAGGAAGATCCGATGGGAAAATCTCATTACTACTTGCCATCACTGTTAGCCAGCGACAGGTGTTTTCTAACTGGCGTACATTACCGCCCCATGGCAAATTAGAGAGTAACGTTTCCGTTTCAGGTGTGAGTGTTTTGGCTTCAATACTCAACTCTTTAGAAGCGCATTGCAGAAAATGCTTTGCTAATTGTGGAATATCTTGTCGGCGATCTTTTAGGGCGGGTAAATGAATCCGAATAACGTTTAAGCGATGAAAAAGGTCGTCGCGAAATAGCCCTTTCATTACGTGTTTTTCTAAATCTTGATGCGTTGCCGCAATGATACGCACATCGACATTTACCGCTTCATGACCGCCTACGCGATAAAACTGCCCATCAGCTAATACGCGTAATAAGCGGGTTTGAATGTCTAATGGCATATCACCAATTTCATCTAAAAATAGCGTACCGCCGTTAGCTTGCTCGAAGCGACCTTTTCGGACTTGATTCGCACCTGTGAATGCCCCTTTTTCATGTCCAAACAATTCAGATTCGATCAAATCTTTCGGAATCGCAGCCATATTAAGTGCAATAAAGGCTTGTTTTTGTCGAGGGCTATGACGATGAAGTGCTTGTGCGACCAATTCTTTACCCGTACCCGATTCGCCATTAATAAGAACAGAAATGGATGAACGAGATAAACGACCAATAGCACGAAAGACCTCTTGCATTGCAGGGGCTTCCCCTATGATATCGGGTGTAGGGGTTTCAATTTTTGCTATTGGCTGACGTTGTTGTTCGTGATGATGAGTGACCGCGCGTTCAACAAGACTAACTGCTTCATCGACATCAAAGGGTTTCGGTAAATACTCAAATGCCCCTTTTTGATAGGCCATAACAGCCGCATCCAAGTCTGAATGTGCCGTCATAATAATAACGGGAATGTAAGGGTGTGTTTCTTGTACGCGTTTGAGTAGTGTTAACCCGTCAATGTTAGGCATGCGTATATCGGAAACTAATACATCAGGTTGATTGTGCTGTAGAGCTTCAATGACACTTTCTGCATCAGCAAAGCTTTGGCAAGTTAAACCAACGGAAGTTAAGGTTTTATCTAAGACCCAACGAATGGAGTCATCGTCATCCACCACCCAAATAATGCCTTTGTTCATATT
>CAMQZF010000024.1 GCA_947039525.1 uncultured Photobacterium sp.
CGTTGTAGCGCCGATGGTAGTGTGGGGTCTCCCCATGTGAGAGTAGGACATTGCTGAAACCCTTTCTAAGACCCAGCCATTGGCTGGGTTTTTTCATATCTGTCCTTTATTTTATTCCTCTTTTGTTCTCTGTATGATGGTTTAAATTTTACATTTTAAACTAGGACTTCTAGAAGTCTATTATTTGGGTTTAAGGAGAAAGCCAAATGCCAATTAAAATTCCTGATCGTTTACCCGCTGCTGATATATTGCGTCATGAAAATATTTTTGTAATGTCGGAGGCACGTGCTGCCAGTCAAGAGATTCGCCCATTAAAAGTGTTGTTGCTCAATTTGATGCCAAAAAAAATTGAAACAGAAACACAATTTTTACGTTTGTTGTCTAATACCCCCTTACAAGTTGATGTTGAGCTATTGCGGATCGATAACCGCCCAACAAAAAATACTCCGACTGAGCATTTGGATACGTTTTATCGCCAATTTGAAACGATTAAGCACCGTAATTTTGATGGATTGATTGTCACTGGTGCACCTTTAGGTTTAGTGCAATTTGAGGATGTGCTGTATTGGGAAGAAATTCAGACGATTATGAGTTGGGCTAAAACGCATGTAACTTCAACGATGTTTATCTGTTGGGCGGCTCAAGCTGGATTGAAGTTGATTTATGATTTACCGAAACGTACCCGCAAAGAAAAGTTATCAGGAGTCTATTTGCACGATACGTTGGATCTTCATCACCCTTTATTGCGTGGGTTTGATGATCATTTCTTTGCTCCTCATTCTCGTTATGCGGATTTTCCAACGGATTTTTTGAATCAACATACGGATGTGGATATTTTAGCGTCTTCAAAAGAGGCTGGGGTGTATTTGGCAGCGACCAAAGATAACCGAAATGTGTTTGTAACGGGGCATCCTGAATATGATCCCTTAACCTTACATAATGAATATGTTCGAGATTTGGAACAAGATGGTGAGCCTAAATTACCAGTGCATTATTATCCTGATAACGATCCAACAAAGAAACCGTTAGGGAAATGGCGAAGTCATGGGCATTTATTATTCTGTAATTGGCTGAATTATTGTGTTTATCAACAAACACCTTATGATTTGGAACACTTTAATCTGCAATCTTTCACTTCGGTGAACGATTAGTTTTGCATTTTGAGATGAAATTTGGGATTTTTTTCAATATTACGGATTAAAATTCCCTTTTCTCTATTAATGAAAGAGTTATTTATTATCTATTGAGTGGTATATCAATTGCATCATCTTCAGTGTTATTACGAAGGAGATCATTATGTATCGCTATCCTATTCCCATTATGTTACTCCTTGCGAGTGGTACAGCATTTTCGGCACCTTTTACCTCGTGCCCATCAGAAGCGTTTTTATTTCAAGGCTCTCCAACCGCTATTTATAGCGTTGATTTATCAACCGGTAGTTTAACAACGTTAACTGCGGATGTTGGGGAAGCAGGGAATATTAATGCGGTCGGGTTTAATGATTCGGATGATTATTTATACGGGTTTAATTTGTCGTCCAAAACCATTAAAAAAGTCGGTAATGCTTATACGGTTGAAGAAACGATTACGGTTACTGGCTTACCAGCGAGTCTAACTTTCTTTGTCGGTGATGTTCAAAATGATATTTATTATATTTACCGTAAGGGGTACGGGATTTATACCATTGATTTGAGTACGGTCGCCGGTGGAACTGTTGCAGCTAATTTGATTGGTGGCTCTGTTTCTAACCGTAACTTTACTGATATCGCGATGCATCCCTCTGATAACACCTTATATGGTATCGATAATCGTAACGGTAAGTTGTATGCCATTAATAAAACAACAGGGGTCGCCACCAGTACAGGCAATACTGGGGTAAAAGGGACGTTTGGTGCGGCGTATTTTGGTTCAACAGGGGATATGTTTATTGCCCGAAACTCCGATGGGAAAATTTTTAGAATTGCCGATGTTGCTGCACCTACGGCTGTTTTATTTGCTGTCGGAAGTAGTGCCCGTCAAAATGATGGTGCGCGTTGTCCTACCGCTGTCATTCCAGTGACAAATACGGACTTTGGTGACAGTCCTGATACTTATGGGACACTCTTTGCTTCTAATGGTGCTCGTCATAATTTAACGGGAGGCGCACTCTATATGGGGGCGGCGAATGCGGATGCGGAAGCGGATGCATTAGTGGGCTCCAGTGATGATGTGACGAATGTTGATGATGAGGGTGGGGATGGTGTTTCAATCTCAACCGTTACATTGGGCCAAATATCGATGGTCTCTATTACGGTGCCTGCTAATGGTTATTTAAATGCATGGGCCGATTGGAATATTGATGGTGACTTTAATGATGCCGATGAGCAAATATTTGGTGCTAAATTGCTTACGGCTGGGGCAAATACCCTAAAAGTAAAAGTACCAAGTAATGCGAGACAAGGTGCCTCTTGGACACGTTGGCGTTTTAGTTCTGAACGTGCATTAGGTCCAACAGGTGGTGCGCCTGATGGAGAGGTGGAAGATCATCCAATCACGATTAATCCTGAAGTTAATAATGAGTATCAATATCCGCCAGTTGGGTATTTTACCGCAGGCTTTGAGGATGCATGGCCAAATTTATTTGATTATGATGTCAATGACATGGTCGTGAGTTATAAAGTCAAAGTGACGGCCCAGGGAGCGAATGTACAACAAATTCATATTGAAGGTTATGTGAATGCGATTGGTGCGTATTATGAAAATGGTATTGCATTGCATTTCCCTGGATTAGCTCGAGGCGATATTGAAGAAGCCAATATTCTGTTTACGAAAAAAGGCGTAGAACAAACGACAAACCCATTAGAAGTTGGGCAAACCAATGCGGTTATTGTTTTCTCTGAAAATGCAAAATCGGATACTAACGCCATTTGTCCTTTCTATCGAACACGTAATGATTGCCAGCAAGATAATACGCTTTCTTTTGAAGTGACATTACCGATTAAATCCACGTCAACCGTTCCAGTTACCTCAATGCCCTCTGCACCGTATGACATCTTTATTTTCGCTTCTCCAAATACGGCACGTTCTGGGTATTTTAATGCATCGCAAAGCCGTGGCTTTGAAATTCATTTAGAGGATTATCCACCAACGGATCTCGGGACTTTATCAAGTTCATTCTTTAATACTGGCGATGATGCCAGTGATGTTGGGGAAGGCTTGTATTATCGAACCTCAAATAATTTGCCATTTGGTGTTGTGGTTAATGGTACTTGGGGACACCCAAAAGAGCATATTGATTTAACGGTGGCCTATCCAAACTTTTCGAGTTTTGTGACCACAGGGGATGAACACCCCGATTGGTATATTGATGCGAAACGTGTCAGTGCTCAAATTTATGGTGCAGAGTAGAGGATGAATGACATGAAATATTTATTATTGCTTATCTTAACCCCTTTGCTTTTGTTTGGTTGTGGTGGTGGGGATGATGACGGTAACACCAGTACCCCAACAGTAACCCCATCAGCGAAAGATGACAGTGCACCTTCTTTATCATTAGTTGCAAGAAAAGGGCAGGATTTTTCAACGAATTATGAAGTGGCTTTTGATGTCAATTTACCCACGGCCGATACAACGTTTGTGATGGTTTACACCGATTATGTGTTGGATCCTGTAACAGGACTAAATGTACCGTTAAATAACAGTAAATTGATCAGTGCGTCTTTTGATAATGGCCAGTTCAGCGGTGAGTTGAATTTGGGTAAACATGTTGATGATGTGTTCGTACAAGTGCTGTCGACATCGGATGATCCCAATGAGTCATTTACTCGTATTGTGCCAACAGGACCAGGCATTCCCGTTGTGATTAATTAACGAGTGAGACGTTTGATAGTGAAAACCCGAATGGTGTTGACCATTCGGGTTTTTTATCGATTACTGGTTGTTTTCTTTTTCGATTAACTTGGCTTTTTCGATCATCGGTGTGATGGTTGAGCCTTGCACAAGAATTGAGAAAATCACAATCGCATAAGTCATCATAATGATGATTTCACGCACATCGATATTTTGCCCCGGAATCACAATGATACCAGCGGGAATAGACAGCGCCATTGCTAAGGCGAGTCCACCACGTAAGCCACCCCATGTTAAAATTTTCACAGACATTGGGTTATATTGACGCACTCTCTGAAAACCTAAATAAGGAATTTTCACGCTGAGGTAACGACATAACAATACCATTGGAATCGCACTTAACATTAAGATCCAGTCGGTTGTGTGGAAGGTAAATTCCAGCATCATTGCACCGATCAATAAGAATAAAATGCCATTTAAAAACTCATCGATCAGTTCCCAGAAATGGGTTAAATGCTGCTTGCTGGCTTCAGAAAAGCCCACTCGACGAGTCCAGTTACCAATCATGATGCCCGTTACGATAACCGCTAAAGGGGCTGAAACACCCAAGCCTTCCGCTAATGCGTAACCTGCGGTTGGAACTAATAACGTTAATAACAGTTCTAATGAGTGATCTTTGGTAATGCAAATCATGTAATGGAAAAAAAGCCCCATTACAAAACCGAAGATAATGCCGCCAATGGCTTCGCGTAAAAATAACTCGCTCACACTGGCTACGGTTGGTGCATGAGCACCAAAGGCAATCGTAAATAAAGTAACAAATAAAACCAAACCGAAGCCGTCGTTAAATAAAGACTCACCTTCAATTTGAATTGCAATTTGCTTTGGTGCTTGTAGCTTTTTAACGATAGCCAAGACAGCGATTGGATCGGTAGGGGAAATCACCGCACCAAATACCAAACAGTAAATAAGATCAAGCGATACGCCAATTAGATGACACAATCCCCAAAGTGCGAACCCCACGAAAAATGTGGAAAGAAGAGTTGAAAGCAAAGCAAGAATGGTAATTTCCCATTTTTGATCGCGCAAATTGGTTAAATTGATGCCCAGTCCGCCGGCAAATAATAGAAAGCCTAAAATGCCTTTTAATAGGAAGCTGCCAAAATCAATTTGGGTTAAGGCATGGCTGACATTGTCTTCTAATTTCAAATAGCCATGGTGTCCGGCAAAAATCATCAATAGAGAAAAAATTAACGCACAGCCTGTGATGGTGATGGTGGTTTGCAATTTACCAAATTTATTGTTGATAAAAGAAATAAAAACAGCGATTGCTGCTAAAAAGCAAACCAGACTATAGACCGACATAGGTCAACCTCTGTTGTTCATAATTAAGAATTAAAGTGTGACAAAAGATTAACTCACACCCCACCATAGATTAAAAGAAACTTATCAATATGCGCGCAATTATTCATCAATGGACGGCTCGTTTTGTATCTAAGCTGTGATAGGATGTTATCTAACTGTAACAGTGTAATAAGGATGTCATGTTGTGGTAACGATCAAGGATAGATTAAAACAAAGGCTTAATGAGCGGATTTTGATCATTGATGGTGGTATGGGCACCATGATTCAGGATTATAAGCTAGAAGAAGTGGATTATCGTGGAGAGCGTTTTAAAACTTGGTCTTGCGATTTAAAGGGCAATAATGACCTGTTAGTTCTGACGCAGCCGACCTTGATACGTGATATTCACGATGCTTATTTGGCGGCCGGTGCCGACATTATTGAAACCAATACGTTTAATGCAACCGTAATCGCCATGGCCGATTACGACATGCAATCGATTAGTGCTGAGTTAAACCTGGAAGCAGCAAAATTGGCGCGTGCGATTGCCGATGAATGGACAGCGAAAACGCCAGAAAAACCGCGTTTTGTGGCTGGGGTATTGGGGCCAACAAACCGTACCTGTTCGATTTCTCCGGATGTGAATAACCCAGCTTTTCGTAATGTGTCTTTTGATGAACTGGTCGAGGCGTACTCAGAATCAACACATGCCCTCATGGATGGTGGTGCTGACATCATCATGATCGAAACCATTTTTGATACGTTAAACGCCAAAGCGTGTGCGTTTGCGGTTGAAACTGTCTTTGAAGAAAGAAATACCCATCTGTCCGTTATGATTTCAGGCACGATCTCCGATGCTTCTGGGCGAACCTTATCAGGGCAAACTACCGAAGCCTTTTACCATTCTTTACGTCATATTAAGCCCATTTCTTTCGGATTAAACTGTGCGTTAGGACCTGATGAACTGCGTCAATACGTCGCTGAGTTATCTCGAATTTGTGAATCTTCTGTGTCTGCACATCCAAATGCGGGCTTGCCAAACGCGTTTGGTGAGTATGATCTTGAGCCAGAAGAGATGGCACAGCATATTGAAGAATGGGCGCAAAGTGGCTTTTTAAATATGGTGGGTGGGTGTTGTGGCACCACGCCTGAACACATTCGTCAAATGGCGAAAGTGACGGAAAATATCCCCCCTCGTACTCCGCTAACGCCTGAAATCTCCTGTCGTCTTTCGGGGCTTGAGCCTTTGATCATTGAAGCTGACAGTTTGTTTGTGAATGTGGGTGAGCGTACCAACGTTACTGGATCGGCTAAATTTAAGCGTTTGATTAAAGAAGAGCTGTACGATGAAGCACTTGAAGTTGCACGACAGCAGGTGGATTCGGGGGCTCAGATTATTGATATCAACATGGACGAAGGCATGTTGGATGCTGAAGCGGCTATGGTGCGCTTTTTGAATTTGTGTGCGACTGAGCCGGATATTTCTCGTGTGCCTTTCATGATTGATTCGTCAAAATGGTCGGTGATTGAGGCCGGATTGAAATGTGTGCAAGGTAAACCAATCGTTAACTCCATCTCTTTAAAAGAAGGCAAAGACAATTTTATTCATCAAGCCAAATTGTTGCGTCGTTATGGTGCGGCGGTGATCGTTATGGCATTTGATGAGGAAGGGCAAGCGGATACTCGCGAAAGAAAAATTGAGATTTGTACCGAAGCCTATCGAATCTTAGTGGATGAAGTGGATTTCCCACCCGAAGACATTATTTTTGACCCTAATATTTTTGCTGTAGCGACGGGCATTGAAGAACACAATAATTACGCGGTTGATTTTATTGAAGCGGTGGGCGACATCAAACGTACGTTGCCTCATGCAATGCTCTCGGGCGGCGTATCGAATGTGTCTTTTTCATTCCGAGGCAATAATCCTGTTCGAGAAGCGATTCATGCCGTATTCCTTTATTACTGTTTTAAAAACGGCATGGACATGGGCATTGTGAATGCGGGTCAATTGGCGATTTATGATGATTTGCCCGATGACTTGCGCGATGCCGTAGAAGATGTCGTGTTAAACCGACGCGATGACAGTACCGAGCGTTTGCTGGAGTTGGCGGATAAATACCGTGATTCTGGTGAAAAAGAAGTGGATCTGAGTGCCCAAGAGTGGCGTACATGGTCAGTTGAAGAACGATTATCTCATGCCTTAGTGAAAGGTATTACAGAGTTTATTGTCGAAGATACGGAAGAAGCCCGAGCGGCGGCTGATAAACCATTAGAGGTTATCGAAGGGCCTTTGATGGCAGGTATGAATGTTGTCGGTGACTTGTTTGGTGAAGGCAAAATGTTCTTGCCGCAAGTGGTCAAATCGGCGCGTGTGATGAAACAAGCGGTGGCGTATTTAGAACCTTATATTGATGCAGAAAAACAAGCGGGGCAAACCAACGGCAAAATTTTACTGGCGACCGTAAAAGGCGATGTGCATGACATTGGTAAAAACATTGTGGGCGTTGTTTTGCAGTGTAATAACTACGAAATTATTGATCTTGGCGTGATGGTGTCGTGCGAGGCCATTTTGACTGCCGCGCGTGAACACAATGTGGATATTGTGGGATTGAGTGGCTTGATTACGCCGTCTTTGGATGAAATGGTGTATGTGGCGAAAGAGATGGAACGCCAAGGGTTCACTTTGCCGTTATTGATTGGTGGGGCGACCACTTCTAAAGCGCATACTGCCGTGAAAATTGAACAACATTATTCAGAGCCGGTGGTGTATGTGTCGAATGCTTCGCGTGCGGTGGGGGTGTGTTCGACATTGTTATCGGAAACGAAAAAGCCTGATTTCGTGGCGCGTATTCGTGATGAATATGAGGTCGTGCGCGAGCAACATGCGCGTAAAAAACCGAGAACGCCACCCGTCACCTTAGAAGCGGCGCGTGCGAATGCTGTTAAGTTGGATTGGGCGAATTATATACCACCCATGCCTCGTCAAGTTGGCGTACAGGTGTTTTCTGATTTTCCCATTGCCATTTTGCGTCACTACATTGATTGGACTCCGTTCTTTATGACGTGGTCGCTCAGTGGTAAATATCCGACGATTTTGAAACACGAAGTGGTGGGTGAGCAGGCACGAAGTCTCTTTGCGGATGCGAATGCGTTATTGGATCGCATTGAACAGGACGGTTTGATCAAAGCCAATGGGGTGTGTGGGGTTTTCCCTGCGAATAATATTGGTGATGATATTGAAGTCTACTATGACGAATCTCGTACCGAGGTGTTAACGGTTTTGCACGGTTTGCGTCAGCAGACCTTAAAACCGAAAGGCTCGAATTATTGCCTGTCTGATTTTATTGCGCCGAAAGCGAGCGGCAAAGCCGATTGGATCGGCGCGTTTGCGGTTACAGGCGGCATTAATGAGTTTGATTTGGCGGAAAAATATAAAATTGCGGGTGATGATTACAACGCCATTTTAGTTCAAGCGGTGGCGGATCGTTTGGCGGAAGCCTTTGCGGAATGTTTGCATGAAAAAGTACGTAAAGAGATCTGGGGTTTTTCTTCTGATGAAAATTGGAGTAATGACGATTTGATTCGTGAAAAATACCAAGGTATTCGTCCAGCTCCGGGGTATGCAGCCTGTCCTGAGCACACCGAAAAAGGTGCGATTTGGCAGTTATTGGATCCTGAAGGTAATGCTGGGATGTCACTCACTGAAAATTATGCGATGTGGCCGGGGGCTTCGGTATCGGGTTGGTACTTCTCTCATCCGGATTCGAAATACTTTGCGGTGGCACAAATTCAAGACGATCAGTTAACCAGCTATGCGGAGCGTAAAGGATGGGATCGGTTGGAAGCAGAGAAATGGTTAGGCCCAAACCTGTAACCCATTTTTTGTAATTATAAAAAACGCCACGTTTGTGGCGTTTTTCTTTTGATGTATTTCCAATCAGATTATCGCAGTTTTATTTGTTTTCAAATAAAGCTTGATGGAGTCGTTTTACGATGTGTTTGGCTTTGTTTTCTTTTGCAAGGAAACACACGTTATGAGGGCTTGCTCCAAAGCAAATCATGCGCAGATCATAATCGTTTAAGTGTGTGAATATATCACTGACCGAACCCGAGGTTTGGCTCATATTATTGCCAATTAAGGCAACCAAGCAGAGTTCTTTTTCGACATCGACACTGCATAATTGTGTCAATTCGTTTAAGGCTGCATCGGGTAGGGAAGGTGCGCCACCACTGGTATTGGTTTGATCCAATGTCAGTGACACACTGACTTCCGATGTGGTGATTAAATCCACGGATACTTGGTATTTACTTAGAATTCGAAACACTTCCGCTAAGAATCCCGCATTGTGGAACATATTGAGACTGGTCAGAGTCACCATGGTTTGATTACAGCGTAAAGTCAGTGCTCGGAATAAAGGCGAACTGTTCGTGGTTTCTTTGATCCAAGTGCCTCCTGCGTCCGGCATTTTTGATGAACCGACAAATACGGGAATTTGTTGACGAATTGCTGGCACTAAGGTCGATGGATGGAGAATTTTTGCCCCAAAATTTGCCATTTCAGAGGCTTCACTAAAGCTGATTTCGGAAATCGGCTTGGCTTTATTGGCGATGCGAGGATCGGTGGTGTAAATACCTGGCACATCCGTCCAAATTTCCAACGTTTCGGCGTTGATGGCCTCTGCCATTAGCGCAGCACTGTAATCACTTCCGCCACGCCCTAAAGTCGTTGTGAGACCTTGTTCATTGGCACCGATAAACCCTTGAGATACAACAACGTGATCTTGTAGTTTGGGCAATAAATGTTGTTCTGATAACGCACTGATGGCATTGAGATCTGGAATTGCTTGTCCAAATTGGCTGTTTGTTCGTAAGACTTTACGAATATCAAATCGGTGTGCCGTGACGCCGATCTCTTGCAATATTTGAGTGAATAGATGGGTTGATAATAATTCACCATTGGCGACGAGCTGATCCGTTAGTAGTAAAGAGGGAGCGGCCGCGGCTTGTTCTGCCAGTAAACCAATATGATCCAATAACCCTTGTATTGAATGAGCTACACGATTGGGATCTTGTAAGTGGCTTAAAATTTTCAGATGGATCATGTCAAGATTAGTGAGGTGTTGTTGGCGCTCATCGGCATCGGTTACGCCTGCGGCTAAAGCGACCAGAATATTGGTCACACCTGAGCACGCACTGATTAACACTAAGCGTGCATTCGGATTCTTTTTGATGATGGTTGCGCTGCGCTTCATTGCAGCAAAGTCTGCGACACTGGTTCCACCAAATTTAGCAACGGTAAGAGAAGTAATTTGAGGTTTTGATGCGTTCAACATAACACTCCTTGTGATGTGAATCTCAGGTAAACCCGGTGTTTTAAGCCGTAATAATGCGGTTCTGATTCTGTTATTGATGCAATGAATCTCGACTTAACGAAATCATTCAATCGTAAATGTGACATAAGTGTCAACGAGGCTTTTTATTATTGCGCTGTGCCTCGATTTTCTGTTTGAGACTGAGTGTTTATTTTCATTATTCTCTTTTCATTTTCGGGTTACATTTTTTAATTTGAATGTGCCATTCTTCTAAGGTAATGATTTTAATAAGGAGAACATCATGTCATTTCGCTCTTTTCATCCGCCTCATCGTACATTATTAGGACCGGGTCCTTCGGATATTTCGCCTGCTGTATTACAAGCATTAAGTCGCCCAGTGATTGGTCATTTGGATCCTCTTTTTATTGGAATGATGGATGAAGTGAAGCAGTTACTTCAATATGCCTTTCAGACTGAAAATGCGTTTACGATTGCACTCTCAGCGCCAGGTAGCGCGGGAATGGAAGCGTGCTTTGTGAATCTGGTTGAACCAGGAGATAAAGTCATTGTTTGTCGAAATGGTGTGTTTGGCGAGCGAATGCGTGAAAATGTCATTCGTTGTGGTGGTGAAGCCATTATGGTCGATAGTGCTTGGGGAGAACTTGTTGATCCCGCTTTGTTAGCGCAAACTTTGCAAGCTCACCCAGATGCGGTGCTGGTGGCTTTTGTTCATGCGGAAACCTCAACAGGCGCACTCAGTGATGCGAAAACGTTAGCAACGTTAGCTCGTCAACATGGCTGTTTGACCATTGTGGATGCGGTGACCTCGCTAGGTGGTGTGCCTTTGCATGTGGATGAGTGGCAATTGGACGCGGTCTACTCTGGTAGTCAAAAATGTTTGTCGTGCGTACCGGGATTATCCCCCTTAACGTTTTCTCCACGTGCGTTAGAGAAAATGGCTCGTCGCCAGACGCCAGTTCAAAGCTGGTTTTTGGATCAAAGTTTGGTATTGGGGTATTGGGGGAATGGTGGTCAACGTAGTTATCATCATACAGCGCCAGTGAACAGTTTGTATGCTCTGCATGAGGCTCTCTTAGCATTAAAAGAAGAGGGCTTAGAAGTCGCATGGCAGCGTCATCGTACTCAGCATGAAATTTTAAAAGCGGGTTTAGAAGCATTAGGATTATCGTTTGTGGTGGCAGAGTCGCATCGTTTACCACAATTGAATGCGGTTTATTTGCCTAATGGGGTTAATGATGCCGAAATTCGTTCGCGATTATTGACGGAATATAATCTAGAAATAGGGGGCGGACTGGGTGCTCTGGCTGGAAAAGCGTGGCGGATTGGCTTAATGGGATACGGTGCGAGACGTGAAAATGTGGCCTTGTGTTTGCAAGCTCTGAGTGATGTTTTGCGTTAAGTTGTGGCATTAATGAGTTAATCAAAAGAAGGCACTCGGTTGAGTGCCTTTTTGTTTGATTACGATGAGGCTTTTCTTCTTTGCTTGCTGTATTGAGCATCGGTTGTTTTAGGGCGTTACCCTTGGTAACGGTTTGATATCCGCATCAAGCAAAAATGTTTGATTGGGAAATAAGAACTTTGCTTCTTGTTGAATGTGTTGTGCTTGTTCTGTATTGCCTAATAATTGTTGAGCTAGGATCAAATTACGGTATAACGTTGGGCGAGGCCAGCGTGGGGCTTTTTCGGTCGCCCATTCGACGTATTCTTTGATAAGTTCAGGCTTGCCTGCTATTTCACCCAGTTGTAACTGCATGATATACAAATCCCATTCAAAACGATGTTGCCATACCCATGGATTATTCACATTTAAAAGATAATCAACATTGATCGGTTTGGTGGTTTCAAATTTGGTCAGCAGATGCCCTGACCATAATGTGGTGATCATAAAAATACTGACCAATATTGGTACTACTAACGCTGTGACTCGATAACCTAAAACATAATGCAGAGTTCGTTTGTGGTATTTGGTCGTCAGGTTATCAATCCAATAAATCAAAATCAGAAAAATGACCCAATGGGCGATGGAGTGATAAAAGGGGTATTCCAATTGTGAGTGTAAAGCCAAAGGGGTCAATAAAGCGATTAAGGCTAATTGTGTGCCCTTACGAGCTTTGTGCAAACGCCATAATACCCCCGTTGATGCCAAAGCGAGACCGACTAAAGGCAGTAACCCACCTTCTGATATCCAATAAAGAATTTCATTATGTGGGTGATCTAATGCCGCTAAACCATAAGGCTGTGTGGGATCCTCGTGGTGCCAGCGTGCGGTTTGGGTTAAATAACTGGCTTCAAATGTTCCATAACCGTAGCCCATCATCGGTTTTTCTAGAAACATGTTAAAGGCTTGAGGAATATGAATGGCTCGTGCACTGTCCAAATTCATACGTTGTTGAGTGCGTTTTTGAACTTGTTCTGTTGCATTGGGATTGGTTATCGGTGAGGTTGCTGCCCATCCAAGGGATAATCCTAGTACGATCGCCAGATACCAAGCGCGTTGTGCTTTTTTCGGGGCGAACTGATGGAGATAAGGGATTAATAATAAGAGGCCAATAACCGTCGCTAGCCAACCAGTTCGAGATCCTAATACGATCAACAAAGGTAACGTTAAAAGGGGCGTGATCAGTAATAAAAGGTGTTTATAAGAATATTGCCCACGATACATAGGAATGCGAGCCAAGACATAGCCGGCAATGATCACTCCTGTACTCAGAAAGCTCGCCATCACATTCGGCTGTTGAAATATGCCATAAGGGCGATTGGTCAGTGTGTCATAGCCCATGAGATTCCCAGGATCTAAAACAAGAAACTGCACCCAGCCGATTAGGCTTTCAATCCACACCGCTCCTAAAATCAGCCATAACAGTTTTTGGCGCTGATTTTGGGTGAAGGTGAATTGTTGTAAGCCGATGAAAAAAAACAAACCAGCCCATAACCCGAACAGTCGGTTGAGTACACTGGAAACATCGGCATTGCCGTAGGAAATAGGAATGGTTAAACAGAGACAGGCCAGCAATAAAATCAGTGTTAACGGCGTATAACGAAGTATTTTTTGACGAGCGATTTCTAAACAAGCAATGGCAATAGCAAAACTGAGTGGGATCCAAGCCGCAACATTAAATGACAATTCCAACCCAGATCCGCCAGGGTTGTGTTGAAAGTAATGCATGGCAACGAGAAAAAACGCCGCCATTGAGAATAAAGAGGGTAAGACTAAAGGTTTGCTGATGTCTTGAGTGCGATCCAGTTTGGTCCCGTGTAAAACAAGTAGTGTCATGAATTCTTACTCGCAAGGAAAAACAAAAAGATCCGCTCTGATTAACCACAGAGCGAATCTTCAGACGATTAAGGGCGAGCTAGAATCGGTTTTAAAAAGCGAGCAGTGTGTGAGCCTTTAATTTCAGCGACCTGTTCTGGTGTGCCTGTTGCGATAATTTCACCGCCACCTTGGCCCCCTTCTGGACCTAAATCAACGATCCAATCGGCGGTTTTAATCACATCCAAATTATGCTCGATAACGACAATGGTGTTGCCGTTATCGCGCAGTCGGTGCAAGACCATTAACAGTTGTTTGATGTCGTGGAAATGCAATCCGGTTGTTGGTTCATCGAGAATATAAAGGGTTTTCCCTGTGTCACGTTTAGACAGTTCTCGGGCTAATTTCACACGCTGTGCTTCACCGCCTGACAGAGTGGTCGCTGCTTGCCCTAAGCGAATGTAAGATAAGCCAACATCGATTAATGTTTGCAACTTTCTTGCAATAACGGGAACGGGATCAAAAAATTCACGCGCATCTTCAACGGTTAAATTGAGTACTTCATCAATGGTTTTGCTTTTGTAGCGAATTTCTAAGGTTTCTCGGTTATAGCGTTTGCCATGACAAGCATCACAAGGCACGTATATATCGGGTAAGAAGTGCATTTCAACTTTGATCATGCCATCACCCTGACAGGCTTCACAGCGCCCTCCGCGAACATTAAAACTGAATCTTCCGGGTTTGTAACCGCGAGATCGTGATTCAGGTGTACCCGAAAATAGTTCACGAATTGGTGTGAAAATTCCCGTATAGGTCGCAGGGTTTGAACGTGGTGTTCGTCCAATGGGGCTTTGATCGATGTCGATGACTTTATCGAAATGCTCTAAGTTTTCGATGCGCTCATACGGGGCAGGATTGCCTAAGGTTGCCCCATTCAAACGCTGGTGGGCGATATTGAAAAATGTATCGTTAATTAAGGTCGATTTTCCTGATCCCGATACGCCCGTAACACAAGTGAATAGCCCAACTGGAATGGTGAGATTCACTTTTTTTAAGTTATTGCCTGTTGCGCCGTATAAGGTCACTGTGCGTTCCGGATCCATTGGAAGGCGTTGGCTTGGGATTTCAATGGCTTGTTGTCCACTCAAATATTGTCCAGTTAAAGAGTCTGGATTATTGAGAATGTCGTCCAATGTGCCTTGTGCACTGATTCTTCCACCATGAACGCCGGCGCCTGGACCAATATCAATGATGTGATCGGCTGCACGAATTGCGTCTTCATCGTGTTCGACCACGATCACAGTGTTTCCCAAGTCTCTTAGGTGAGTCAGGGTGCCCAGTAAGCGTTCATTATCACGTTGATGCAAACCAATTGAAGGCTCATCCAACACGTACATTACGCCAACTAAACCTGCACCAATTTGACTGGCGAGACGAATACGTTGTGCCTCACCGCCCGATAAGGTTTCCGCACTGCGAGAGAGGTTAAGATAGTTCAGTCCGACATTGACGAGGAATGACAGACGTTCTGATATTTCTTTAAGTATTTTTTCTGCAATTTGTCCACGTTGACCAGACAAATTGAGAGTTTGGAAGAAATGTTGTGCTTCTTGAATGCTCCATTCACTGATGATAGGCAGGTTAATGTTTTCAATAAAAACATGACGTGCTTCTGAACGTAAACGAGATCCTTGACAGCTTGAACACGGCTTGGTGGCAATGTATTTGCTTAATTCTTCACGAACGGAGTTGGAATCGGTATCGTGATAGCGGCGATCTAAGTTATTTAAAATGCCTTCAAAGGCATGACGACGTATGGTCGTATCGCCTCGATCATTGGTGTAATTGAATTCAATTTCTGTTTTTCCGGATCCTTTTAAAATAACGTCCCGAATCTTTTTCGGTAAATCGTCAAAAGGCGTTTCAATATCAAAGTGGTAATGCTCAGCTAAAGATTTGAGCATTTGGAAGTAATAAAAATTACGTTTATCCCAACCACGAATCGCCCCATTTGACAGACTTAAGCTGCTGTCTTGAATGACTCGCTCAGGGTCAAAATATTGTTGAACCCCAAGGCCGTCACAGGTTGGGCACGCGCCCGCTGGGTTGTTAAATGAAAATAATCGCGGTTCTAATTCTTGCATGCTGTACCCACAATGTGGGCAGGCAAAGTTTGCTGAGAAGATAATGTCTTCACTTTCACCTTCGACCATTGGACTGACGACGACGGTTCCCCCTGATAGGGTGAGGGCAGTTTCAAAGGATTCCGCTAAACGCAGTTGTAAATCTTCGCGGACTTTGAAACGATCGACAATCACTTCAATGGTGTGTTTTTTTTGTAGTTCTAAGTTTGGTGGATCAGACAGATCGCAGACCTCTCCATCGATTCTTGCTCGGATGTAACCTTGTGCCGCAAGGTTAGCGAGGATTTTGGTGTGTTCCCCTTTACGCTCTTTGATGATTGGCGCCAGTAGCATTCGTTTGCTGCCTTCTGGCAATGCGAGCACCTGATCTACCATTTGGGTGACGGTTTGTGCCGCTAAAGTGACGTCGTGTTCTGGACAGCGAGGCTCACCAACACGGGCAAAGAGTAAGCGCAGATAATCGTAGATTTCGGTAATGGTGCCGACGGTTGATCGCGGATTATGCGATGTGGATTTTTGTTCGATGGAGATCGCAGGAGATAATCCTTCAATATGATCCACATCGGGTTTTTCCATTAGAGATAAGAATTGTCGAGCATAAGAAGAAAGGGATTCGACATAACGGCGTTGCCCTTCAGCATAGAGCGTATCAAATGCCAATGAAGATTTCCCTGATCCTGATAGTCCGGTGATGACGATCAGTTTGTTTCTGGGTAGGGTTAAGTCAATGTTTTTTAAGTTGTGAGTGCGAGCGCCTCTGACTTCAATGTTATCCATCGTTTATAGTTCGTGTCATTTTAGGATAAAAAGGATTATTGCATAGGGCTTATCCCCTTAAAAGTGTGGATAGATTTGACGCCTTTTCATGGTCGATAAAGCTATTATAAAAGAGGGGAGAGCATGCTAAACTGCAAGGTCAAAACGATTTATTCACAATAGATTCGGAGCTCACTATGGCCAGTCGTGGCATTAACAAAGTTATTTTAGTCGGGAATTTGGGTAAAGATCCTGAAGTACGTTACATGCCAAATGGCGGTGCAGTAGCGAATATTACTATTGCGACGTCAGAGTCTTGGCGTGATAAGGCAACGGGCGAACAACGCGAAAAGACCGAGTGGCATAACGTTGCGCTGTACGGCAAATTGGCAGAAGTAGCGGGTGAGTACTTGCGTAAAGGCTCACAAGTTTACATTGAAGGTCAATTGCAAACTCGTAAGTGGCAAGATAAGAATACAGGCCAAGACCGTTATACAACTGAAGTAGTTGTACAAGGCTTTAATGGCGTGATGCAAATGTTAGGTGGTCGCAATGGCGGTGCACCTATGGGCGGACAGCAACAACAAGGCAATTGGGGTCAACCTCAACAGCCTGCCGCTGCAGCACAACAGCCGCAACAGCAGCAAACGTATGCCCCTGCACATCAACAAGCACCACAACAGGCTCAATCTCAATACAATGAGCCACCAATGGATTTTGACGACGATATCCCATTTATGGATCCGTTCCATCGTATGAATAAAACATTACTTTTAAGTATTTAAAACAATTTGTTATTGAGCAATTTCAAATTGTTAGAGCAAATTTAATTTAAAGTTTAACAACAGAGAAAAATAGAATGACGACTGAATCAATTGTTGATGTAACAAACTCTAATTCCGATTTTAGTGTTTATCTGCCTTGGGGTATTAATAGCATTTCAAATTTCACTAATGATGATGTTGAAATAGAAATTATCGCGTTACAGCAATCAATTATGGAAAGTGAAAAGAGTGAGCGTCAACTATTAGAACAAAGAATTAATGTTTTACAGCGTTTAATTTCAAGCCGTGACACTCAAATTATTGAGCTTGAAATTAATCAAAAAGATAACACTGAATTAACCCTGTCG
>CAMQZF010000025.1 GCA_947039525.1 uncultured Photobacterium sp.
CGCGTTTTGCTTATTTATTATTAGCACTGTTAAGTACGTCAGCTCAAGCCGCTACTTTGACGGACTTGTATGAAACACAGGTGCCATTATTAGCCACGACAGAAAAAGAAGAAGCCATTGCTCGTCAGCAAGGGTTTGAGCAAGTGCTGGTGAAAGTGTCAGGACAGACTGACGTTTTGGCCAAGTCCGTGATTAAAAAAGCATTAGTTAATACTGATCAATATATTACCCAGTTTGGTTATGAAACTTTGCATAATCAACGAGTGTTGGATTTAACGTTTAATCCGAACTTAATTCGTCAATTATTGACGGATGCAAAAGCAACATTATGGAGTGAACAACGTCCAACCGTATTGGTTTGGTTTGTGGATGAGCGACAGGGTCAGCGTCATATTGCTTGGGATCAAGAATACCCAGATATTCAAAAAGTTTTAAATCAAGAAACCAAACGACGCGGTTTTCCCATTTTATTACCCATTGGAGACATTGGTGATGCAACGGCGATTACCGTACCGGATTTAATGGGTGGTTTTATTAAACCCATTGCCACAGCCAGTGAGCGTTATCATCCAGATGCGGTTTTAGTGGTACGAATGCAATCAGAAAGTTTGGAGTCATCATCTCCTGAGGTGCAAGTTTCGTGGGAACTCTTTGCAAATTCTCCTTCTCAATGGCAAACGATAACCGATGCACCGAAAACAGGCGATGCTCAGGGTTCGATGGTTTCTGCGTTAAAAGCGATGATTGATTCGGTCGCGGATCAATTGGCGGAGCGTCATGCTGCTCCATTGGATAATAAAACCCAAGATCATTTGATGATTCGCATTAGTGATGTGACGACACCCACCCACTTTTTTGAACTTGAACGTTTTCTGGCGTCGTTACCTTCGGTTGTTTCTGTTAACACTCAAGGGATTGAAGGGCACACCATTACTTTTAATGTGAATGTCTTGGGTACATCAACGGATTTCTCACAAGAAGTGCTAGCGGGAGGCTTAGTAACCAACATTGCCCCTTTAGTGATGGGCGATGATTTTTCAGAGATGAGTAACGATAAGTCATTCGATGATCATTCATCAGATTCAGAGGCTTCATTATCGGTGGTGCCGGAAAGTTCGCTGAATATGAAGGATACAGAAGTTATCAGTGACGCAATGCCTACAGATACAAGCCCGACTTTCTCGCCTGATGAGAAGGCGCCTTTGCAGTTTTATTGGCATTCGTAAGAAAGAGATAAATAAAAAATGCAGTCGTTTGGCTGCATTTTTTTATAGTGTCGGTTAAGTATCCGTTGACTGAAATCGCGCTTTTTCTTCTTTTTCAACTAATGACAATTTCTTGAGCTTTAAACCTAACTCTTTACCTCGAGTTCGGGCAAAACCAATATTGCTGATAAAGCTAATACTAATGATGAGTAATTCAATGGCGGCAAGCCATTGTTCTCCTTCATTAAGGTAAAGTACTGTTAGGGCATGCAAAAAATAAAACATTAAAATAAAATTCGCCCATGCATGAGTATAAGGTCGACTTCGAAGTATGCCGTAGAGCGGTAATAGCCAAGGTAAAAACCACAATAAGGTGATTTTAATGGCTTCAATATGAGGATGAGGCGATAGCCACATTTGCCACACTAGAATCCAAACGCCAAGACTCAAGTAGGCGATTAATGCACTGTAACGCCAAATGGGACTGTGGATACCCCATAAAGTGTGAGAGTTGTTCATGAACGATTCCTTGTTCTAAAACGAAAACATAATATGTAAAAATGTTGAGCAGAAAATTAAAATTGGCTGTTTTGGTTAGTTTGTCATTTTTGTACTGTGCCATCTTCCTTTGAGAAGGTGACACAGTGAGTGTTTATTATCTTGCCGCTTATTTAATATTGACTGAGTTATTCATTGAATAGTGCTAGCACGGCTTCCGGTGGGCGACCAATCATGGCTTTGTCATTGTGAATGACAATAGGACGCTCAATTAAAATCGGATAAGCAATCATAGCGTTGAAAATATCAGTATCAGAACATTCGGCTTTATCAAGCTCGCAAGTTACATATTCAGCTTGTCCTGTTCTTAATAATTGACGAGGAGACTGAAAACCCAGTTGTGCCACAATCGTCTTTAATTGCGATAGGGTCGGCGGTGTTTGTAAATATAAGATTGGCTCTACGGTGATACCGTTTTCTTCTAATAATGCTAACGTAGCTCGGCTTTTTGAGCAGCGTGGGTTGTGATACATAGATGTCATTATTGGGTATCCTTATTTCAAATCATCAAATTGCACTTTTTCAAGGTGCAGTTGTTGTAAGCGGGCATCATAACGGGCTTGATCATAATGATGTAAACCCGTGGTTCGAGTCGCTTTTGTATAATTGCTGATGGCGGCGCTCCAATTGCCTTTTAACGCGTCCATTTCAGCGCGAGCTGCAAGCTCTGAAGCGCGTTGTTGTGTTTGTGCGTAGGCTTTGGCTAATAAATACCAACCATTAATGTCGTTAGGGTAATCAGAGGTGTAACGAACCAAGAGTGGAATGCTGTCTTTAGCTTGTTTGTTTTCTAATAATGCATTGATTAAATTAATTTTGAATACAGGGTTGTTTGGCTGCAGTATTAATTGAGTTTGTAGTCGCTTTATGGCCTCGAGATGATGCTTTTGATAGAGGTCTAAATCTGTTGCGGCATCCACATAAAATGCGTTATTTGGCGATTTTTTGAGTAATGGATCTAACATGGTATGCGCTTGCTGATATTGATGATTATCCAGATAATACAGTGCCCAGCCGTATTGTTGAGCCGTCTTTGATATCGCGAGTTTTTCCATTTCTTGGCGAGTTAACCAATTTTTAATGCGTTTATTATCCCAACCCATGGCACGCACGATGATCCTCACTTTTGCTAACTCAAAGCTTTGAGAGATGGGTAAGCGTATCTCTGGGTATTGTTCTGCGCGGCTGATGGTATCGGTAATGCGCTCTTCAGGCAGAGGGTGAGTCAATAACATCGCGGGTGGTTTACTGGAATATCGAATTTGATCCGCGAGTTTGCCAAAGAACTGTGGCATAGCTTTCGGATCAAACCCTGCATTAGCCAAGGTTTGCATTCCAAATCGATCGGCCTCTTGTTCGTTACTGCGAGTGTAATTAATTTGTCCTTGGATTGCGGCTGCCGTCGTGGCTTGCATGGCAGCAATGCCGACTTCTGGTGCAGCTATCGACAGTGCCAATGAGCCAATCATGGCGGCCAATGTTGCGGGTGAATATTTGGCGTTTTCTTCCATTCGACGAGCAAGATGGCGCTGAGTAACGTGTGCAATTTCATGCGCAATCACGGAAGCCAATTGGCTTTCATTGTCGGCATGAAGAAACAGACCTGTATTGAGTGCGACGTTTCCTCCAAAAAAAGCGGCGGCATTAATGTCTGGATCTTGCACTAGTAAGAATTCAAATGGAGTGCGTACGTTATCGCTATTTGCAACAAGGCGATGACCAAGGTCATTAATGTATTGTGATAAGACAGGATCTCGAAGAACGGGCATGTTGCCTTGAATCATGCGTCGATAGACAGTGCCTAATGTTTGCTCTTGGCTAATGGATAGGGTACTTCCGGCTGTAATACCAATATCCGGTAATGCGGATGATGACTGGGCAAAAGTAAAGGATGAATACAAAAGGGTGCCAATCAACAAAGCGTGTGGTGCAGAAATCAATCGATGCATAAAGAAAGTTACCACCTTAGATTTTGTTTGAATCGTGGCACTGTATTGGTGAGGACGGTTTTGGTTTGTGGTCGATGTCCTTTACAATGCCGATATCTATGGAGGGATAGAATATCAAAATGGATCAATTAACACTGGATTTGACATCACACCGTTGCCCATTAGCATTATTGTTGGTTAAGCGTGCGGTGCGATCATTAAATATCGATCAAACGCTCTGCATTCATATCACAGACGTTGGATCTCGACACGATATTTTTCGGTATTTAACGGCACAATCTTTGGATTTTGATATTGTGTCGGAAAGTTATTCACTTCTTATTCTTTTATGTAAAAAGGCAGAACCCAAGTAATGGTCGATATGTTTAACCGTTGGTATAAGCGTCGTCTTTCTGATCCGCATGTGGTCACGTTAATTTCGATTTTAGTCGCCAGTTTTGTGGTGATTTATTTTTTTGGTCATCTCATTGCTCCTTTATTGGTTGCTGTTGTTTTGGCGTACTTATTGGAGTGGCCAGTGACCCGCTTGGTGCGTTTGGGTTTGCCTCGAACAGGGTCGGTGATCCTTGTGTTACTGGTTTTTCTCAGTTTAATGGTATGGGCGTTGTTCGGGTTAGTACCAATTGTCTGGCATCAGGTCAGTAATTTGGTTAATGATGTTCCAACAATGTTTAATGATTTACAGCATTTTTTATCGACCTTACCTGATCGTTATCCTGATTTAGTACAGCCACATTTGGTTGTGGAATTGATGAATACGTTGCGAGAAAAAGTGTTAGGTTTGGGAGAAACCGTTGTAAAAGGGTCGCTGTCTTCATTAGTCAGTCTGGCAACGCTCGGGGTGTATTTGATTTTAGTGCCATTATTGATGTTCTTTTTACTGAAAGATAAAACACTCTTATTGGCAATGTGCAGTAATTTATTGCCTAAAAATCGTCGATTAACTTCTCGTGTCAGTGCGGAAATGAATGAGCAAATTTCGAATTACATTCGTGGTAAAGTCATTGAAATTTTAGTGGTTGGCATTGCGACGTACTTAGTGTTTGTTGTGATGGATTTACGTTATGCGGTTTTATTAGGTGTCTTGGTGGGGTTATCCGTTTTAATTCCTTATATCGGGGCTGCAGCGGTGACCGTTCCTGTTGCGATAGTGGCGTTATTTCAATGGGGAGTTACGCCTGAGTTTTGGTGGTTGCTGATAGCTTATGGTGTGATTCAAGCATTGGATGGCAATGTGTTAGTGCCGGTATTATTCTCCGAGGCAGTGAATTTACATCCTGTTGCGATTATCGTTGCTGTTTTAGTCTTTGGTGGACTTTGGGGCTTCTGGGGCGTCTTTTTTGCCATTCCATTAGCCACGTTAGTTAAGGCCGTTTGGCATGCTCTGCAAACAGAAGAAGGGCATTTGGTGATTACAACATCGAAATCAAAATAGATTTTATGTTCGTTGGCATAAAAAAAGGTCGCCATGGCGACCTTTTTTATATTGTATTACCGTGGTTATTTTTTGTTATTGATTCAAATAATTCAATACAACTTGATGGTGATCTTTGGTTTTGAATTTATCAAATACATGCTCAATGATGCCATTTTCGTCGATTAAGAAGCTAATTCGATGTAAGCCATCGTAAGTTTTCCCCATGAACTTCTTTTCCCCCCACACACCAAAAGCATCGGCTACTGCATGATCTTCATCAGACAATAAGGTGAAGTTTAATTGATCGCGCTCAATGAACTTGGGTAAGCGTTTCACGGGATCGATGCTGACACCTAGAACTACGACGTTCTTTTCATCCAATTCGGTTTTGGAGTCTCGTAATCCACAGGCTTGTACGGTACAACCAGGCGTCATGGCTTTTGGGTAAAAGTACAGAAGCACTTTTTTTCCTTTAAAGTCATGGAGTGTTGTGGGTTGATCGTCTTGGTTCTGTAATGAAAAATCAGGGGCGGTAGTGCCTGCGCTTAATGGTGTCATGATGGTAATCCTGCTGTTGAGTAACCAATAAAATGGATGCTTCCTTGTGCTTTTAGGGTTTCACATAAATGCTGGAAGTCTGCTTGTACTGTAATTAATGCACTGTTTTCTGGCAAGTTCACTGTCATTTGAATAATGAATCGATTGGTTTGATCGGAATTTTGGCTTTCCTGTGTATGAGCGCTTAATGCAGCAATATCAATGTTTCTGGCCGCCATAAATTTCGTGAAATGTTGAGTTAAGCCAGGGATGTCTTCGGCTTCAATGTGCAGTTCTGCGGTATAAGGACAATGGCGAGTTTCGTGTTTGGCGGTGCGTTTCATCACAGTGAGTAGATCATGTTGTTGTGCTTTTAATGGTAATGTCGATTCAACCCGTGAAATGGCATTAGCATTACCCGACAACAGCATGATTAAGGTAAATTCATGACCAAAAAGCGCAATGCGGCTATCAACAATGTTGCAACCACAATGGGTAATCAGTCGTGTGATTTCATCGCTGATGCCGGGACGGTCAGTGCCTACAGCGGTCAGCACTAGAAAATATTCCATAACATTTCCGTAATATTGTTAATTATATTGCATCTTATGCGGCAGATTAGAGGGATACAAGTGATTTATTCTTCGCCAATTCTTCTTTTTTACTAAAGAAAAACAATCCTATGCAATTCGAAGGATAGACGTGTTTTTCACCTCTCCTATGCTTGTCTTTATTGAATGGCAAAAGTACCATGAGACATTAATTTTCAAGGGGAGATGGGTATGTTTTCAGGAAGTATGGTTGCACTGATCACACCGCTGGACGTAGATGGCGAAGTGGATTACCTCAGTTTAGCAAAATTGGTGGAATATCACATTGCAGCAGGCACGAGTGCGATTGTATCGGTTGGCACCACTGGGGAGTCTGCCACATTGACCGTTGATGAACATCGTAAAGTGGTGTTGAAGACGTTAGAGTTGGTTAATGGTCGTATTCCTGTGATTGCAGGTACGGGGGCTAATGCCACTCATGAAGCCATTACGTTTAGTAAATTGTTCTCTGGCACTGGCGTAGCTGGCTGTTTAACGGTTACACCTTACTACAATAAGCCGACTCAAGAAGGCCTATATCAACATTTTAAAGCCATTGCGGAAGAGTCTGACTTACCTCAAATTTTATACAATGTTCCAGGGCGTACTGGTGTAGACTTATTACCGGAAACGGTTGCGCGCTTAGCCGTTCTTCCCAATATTGTCGGTATTAAAGACGCAACGGGCGATTTATCTCGCGTAGCGAAAACTCGTGAACTGTGTGGCGATAACTTTATTCAATTAAGTGGCGATGATGCGACTGGGTTAGATTTTGTTAAAGCTGGTGGTCATGGTGTGATTTCTGTCACCGCGAATGTTGCAGCCAAAGACATGGCAACTTTATTTAAGTTGGCACTGAATGATCAATTTGATGAAGCTGAAGTTATTAATGCGCGTTTGATGCCATTGCACGAAGATTTGTTCGTTGAATCGAACCCAATTCCTGTAAAATGGGCAGTGCATCAAATGGGATTGATTACTCATGGCGATTTACGTTTGCCATTAACCGAATTGAATGTGTCGGCACAACCGATTGTTTTACGTGCTTTACAACACGCGAACGTGTTGTAATTCAGGAGCAAAAATGAATTTTAAATATAAGCTGATTTTCGCTGCTGTGATGGCAGCCAGCTTGTCTGCCTGTTCTAATACTGCGTTGAATGAAGCCAATAATGGTTTTGATTATTTGAATACGCCAGCATTAGACACTTGGCATGTGCCTGCAGGTGCTGCGACTTTTTCAAGTAATGAATATACCATTCCTCAAGGCAATATCACTGGTAATATTGGCAGTAAAGTTAATATCTTACCGCCTCAGCAAGTTTTGCCTTTGATCCAAGGTATGCAGTCGATCACTGACAATCAAGGTGCTACCTTGAAATTACCGCAAGCGGATCAAGTTGCACAATTATGGGCAGCGGCAGAGCAAATCTTTACCGCGAAAAAAGTCGCGTTTACGCGTCAAGCGGATAACTCATTGCAAACCGATTGGATGGATTGGGGAACGAAAGATAAAACAGGTATTCGTTATCGTTTATCGCAATCCATTACTCCTGAAGGGGCATATTTGACAGCCTCTGTCTTAGGGCTAAAAAATGACGGTAAAGTAACACCTTTATCGATTGTAAATCAGGATCGTTATAGCATCATCTTACTTAACCATGTTATGGCGCAGTACCAAGCGAACGAGCAAAAATTAGCAGCAGCACAAGCGGCTAAGCTAATGACAAACATTCAAATTTATGTTGGTCAGGATCGCAGTGGTTTGCCTGTAATTATTGCTCAAGCACCCTATGATGCTGTTTGGGTTCGCTTACCTGGATTGTTAAATCAGTTAGGCATGAAAGTCACAGCATTGAATCAGTCACAAGGTTCTATTACCGTGAAGTATGATGCCCCTAAGTCTGCTTTTTGGACGTCATTAGGCGTTTCACCGATGACGTTGAAAAATCAAGAATATCAACTGTTAGTAGGTGACTTAGGCAATCGAGCATCGATTAATATTACAACAAAGGCGGGTCAGCCTGTTGCGAAGTCGGTCTTAGAAAGTGTGTCGCCGGCACTGTCCGCAATATTAACGCGTGATAATACGACAAAATAATTATTGAAAGGAGCGATTTATTGCTCCTTTTTTTTGTGTGGTAAGTGGAGATAAGGGAAATGGAAAAACGCGCTGAATTATACCGTGGTAAAGCCAAATCTGTTTACACGACGGATGATGAGAATTTATTGGTATTGCATTTTCGCAATGATACGTCAGCTTTTGACGGTGAGATTATTGAGCAATTGGCGCGTAAAGGGGAAGTAAATAATAAATTTAATCATTTTATTATGACTAAGTTGGAAGACGCTGGGATTCCTACTCAAATGGAAGCGCTGCTATCTCATGATGAGGCTTTGGTGAAAAAACTAACCATGATTCCAGTGGAATGTGTGGTTCGTAATGTTGCTGCAGGTTCATTATGTCGTCGCTTAGGGGTGGAAGAAGGGCGTCTGTTGACACCTTGTACGTTTGAACTCTTTTTGAAAAACGATGCACTTCATGATCCCATGGTTAATGAATCCTTATGTGTCAGTTTAGGTTACGCGACATCTGAACAATTAGCGCAGATGAAACATCTAACATTAGAGGTTAATAAGGTGTTGCAAGGCTTATTTGCTGGCGGTGGTATTACGTTGGTCGATTATAAGCTGGAGTTTGGGCTTTGGAATGGCGAAATTGTATTAGGTGATGAGTTTAGCCCTGATGGTTGTCGCTTATGGGATGCAGAAACGAAGAAAAAGTTGGATAAAGATCGTTTTCGTCAAAAGTTAGGCGGTGTGATTGAAGCTTATATTGAAGTCGCTGAACGTATTGGTTTAGATTTGCGCTAGATTTAACGATGACTCTGTGTAAAAGCCAGTCATTGACTGGCTTTTTTGTTTGAAATAATCGGATTATTTCACTTCTTCGCCTTTGGCTTGTAAATCAGCATGATAAGACGAACGAACAAAAGGACCACAGGCGGCATGAGTAAAACCAAGAGATAATGCGATCTCTTTTAATTCATCAAATTCCGCAGGTGGCACATAACGCTCCACGGGAAGGTGATGACGGCTTGGTGCCAAGTATTGACCTAGGGTTAACATCGTGACGCCGTGAGTGCGTAGATCTTTCAATACTTCAACAATTTCTTCTTTTGTTTCCCCTAATCCCATCATAATACCTGATTTTGTCGGAATATTTGGGTGAAGCTCTTTAAAGTTTTTAAGTAAGTCTAATGACCATTGATAATTCGCACCAGGTCGTGCTTTACGATACAAACGAGGGGCTGTTTCTAAGTTATGGTTAAATACATCGGGCGGATTGTCTTTTAAAATATCCAGTGCTTTATCCATGCGCCCACGAAAGTCTGGCACGAGAGTCTCAATGCGTATTTGTGGATTTTTTACGCGAATTTCTCGAATGCAATCGGCAAAATGCTGTGCGCCACCGTCTCGCAAATCATCTCTATCGACAGAGGTAACCACCACATACTTGAGTTTCATATCGGCAATGGTTTGTGCTAGTTGTGTTGGTTCTTCTGAATTTGGTGTCAATGGACGGCCATGGGCAACGTCACAAAATGGGCAACGACGAGTACAAATAGCCCCTAAAATCATGAAAGTCGCAGTTCCGTGATTGAAACATTCTGATAAATTTGGACAAGATGCTTCTTCACAAACGGAATGCAGGTTATTTTTTCGCATTGCCGCTTTGATTTCTTTTATACGGTGGCTGTCTGATGGCAGTTTAATGCGCATCCAATCTGGTTTTCGTAATGGGGCATCGGGTGTTTCTACTGCCATTTCTTTTACCGGGATCAGTGCCATTTTATCGGCATTGCGATATTTGACGCCTTGCTCAAGTTTGATTGGTTTACTCATTGATGGTTTTCCATTTGAAATTGCTGATATTTAAAAGACGAATTAATTGATTTATAAGTATGGTTTGAACGTCTGTCATGGTTGTTTTTGGCGTGAAATCGCAGACTTGTGTCATTTCCATTCCAGCATAACCACAAGGGTTAATAAATTGGAAAGGCGTTAAGTCCATATCAACATTGAGGGCTAATCCATGAAATGAACATCCTCGTCGAATACGCAAACCCAGTGAGCATATTTTTTTTTGGTTTATATAGACACCGGGTGCATCGGGTTTTGCATAGGCTTCAATTCCCAGTTGAGCTAAGGTTTGAATGACTGCATTTTCCAGATGACTCACTAATTCACGAACGCTTAATTGGTTTCTGCGTAAGTTTAATAGAATGTAAGCGATTTGTTGACCGGGACCATGATAGGTTATTTGACCACCGCGATCACTTTGTACGACTGGTATTTGATGAGAGTTGATAAGGTGTTCCGGTTTTCCCGCTTGTCCTTGAGTGAACACCGGATTGTGTTCAACTAACCAAATTTCATCCGCACAGTCTGCCGTTCGTGTATCGGTGAACGATTGCATGGCTTGCCAAACGGTTTGGTAGTCTTGTCGTCCTAAGTCCTTAATGATCAGAGGTGGTTGCACGGTATTACCCCAATTGTGATGACGTCATCAGTGACAATAAGCTTTCGATGATGAACAAACAAGAAGAGTATTATAAAGAGAAACGGCTGAAAATTCAGCCGTTCGTATTATTTGTCTTAGAGTGTAAATTTTTGGATCTAAAGCACCATGCGGACGATGTCTATTTCACTTAACTCTTTGTATAACGTTTCTACTTGTTCAATGCTTGTCGCATTAATCGTTACGGATACAGAGCTATAGTTTCCTTTCGTGCTTGGCTTCACGCTTGGTGTGTAATCACCGGGTGCATGGCGCTGAATAACCTCTACAACTAAGTCAGGTAATTCCTTTTTATTTTGACCCACAACTTTGTAAGTAAATTTACATGGGAATTCCAATAAATCACGCAACTTAGGCTGTTCTTGTTCTTGTTCTTGTTCTTGTTCTGGTGCCATTACCATTGGTGATGGTGTGTTTTTTTCTTTCTCAGTCATGATGAACTCCTACTCTTTTTCTCTTAAATTAAAAAGAAAATGAAAGATGAATTATGTTGCGCTAATGATAGAACAAATAACCTAATGATTGCGAGTCACAGAAGGCGAATCATTAGGTCTTTATTTGTGTTCTTTTGTTGGATTAATGAAACCAACCTTTAAACGTTAATATGAGATAATCGGACAGTTGATGGAATAAATTCCCTTTACCTACGGATGCCAGCGCGACTAATGGAGCTTGTCCTTCCGGTTGGTTATAAAGGGTATAATAAAGTGTTCCCACAACTTCCCCTTTTGTAATTGGTGCAATTAAGGCTTTATTCAATTTGATACTGGCTTTTAATTGTGCCAATTGTCCTTTGGGGATGGTGACATAACTGTTCTGATGTACGCCTAATGCCAATGTTTTGGCATTGCCCATCCACACTTTTTCTGTTGTTACTGTTTGACCTGCCGCATAAGGTTCTAAACTATTAAAAACTCGGAATCCATAACGCAGTAGTTTTTTAGTATCGTCTTTGCTTGAATAGCGATCAGGTGTTCCTAAAATAATCGCAATTAGGCGCATATTGCCTTCTTTTGCGGTGCTGATTAGATTATAACCGTCTAGAGATTGCCCAGCTTTTAATCCATCGACATTCAATCCTTGATCCCACAATAAGCCATTGCGGTTAAATTGGTGAATGCGATCCCAAGTGAAGGATTTTTCTTTGAAACGAGCAAATTGTTGTGGAATATCTTGAATGCTGGCACGCGCTAATAACGCCATATCATAAACGGTAGTGTAAGACTGTGGTGTATTCGTTAAGCCATTTGCACTGGTGAATATACTGTTTTTCATTCCCAATGTTTTTGCCCAATCATTCATGAGCGTAACAAAGTTGGCGTCTGTACCACTGATGTATTGTGCCATCGCAAGGCTGGCGTCATTGGCAGAGTCAACAATGATACCTTGATTTAAATCGGACACTTTTACTTTATTGCCCACGCGAATGAACATTTTATTGGAATGAGGAAAATTGACCGCCCACGCTTGTTTGCTGATGGTGACGGGATCATTCAATGTAATGTGATGACTTTTAAGCTTTTGCCCAATGATGTAGCTGGTCATCAATTGTGACAACGCATTGATGGGTATTTTTTGATGGATATTCTGTTCAACCAGAATTTTTCCTGAATGGTAATCCATTAACAAGTAGCCATGAGCATAAAATTCGGGTGGCGCTGGCACAATATGGGGATCATCGGCTCGAGCACACACCGATATCAATAGAAAACAAAGCATCACGATCCAACGTGATATTGTGACCAGATTTTTCATACGAACGAGCACTTTCATCTGTGGATATACAAGGAAAATACACTATATCAGATTGAGATCTCAGTCACAGTCATTGGCGATTGGTATAGCAAACATTTGACATTCACATTATGACAAATTCTTTTTTCTACGGTGCTGTTATCGGAGGAGAAACCAATTGTAATGAAACCGGGGCCGTTCCTGTTGTTAACATGCCTATTTGTTTAGCGGCTGCATAGCTTAAATCAATGATGCGTTTACCATGATAAGGTCCACGATCGTTGACACGAACGATCACACTTTTTCCATTATTTTGATTGGTGACTTTGACATAGGATGGTAATGGTAATTTTCGATGGGCTGCGGTCAGTTTATACATATTAAATACTTCGCCATTGGCGGTTTTACGTCCTTGAAAATGCGGACCATACCAAGAGGCTGTGCCTGTTTGATAAACGGTAGAGTTCACTGATGTTGAAGTTAAGGCTGTTTGGTTATTGTTGATTTTAGATTCTAATAAATAGGGTTCTTTCTGATTGGAAGATAGGTAAGGAGAGGAGGTCAGTAAACTGGGGTTTAGTGTTACACTTTTTTCTCCCGTTGTGACTGCTGTGTTTGGTGGCTGAGCCGGAGAGATTGTCGTGATATTGCTGCTACAGCCACCAATGAGGGATCCAATCAGACAGAGTAGTATATATCGCATATTACACCTCTTGAGATAATAGGGTTTTATGAGTATGAATGGACATCAGTAAGCCAAATCCAACCATTAAGGTCACCATGGATGTACCACCATAGCTAATCAGCGGTAAAGGTATTCCCACAACAGGAAGCAGTCCACTGACCATGCCTATATTGACGAAAACATAGGTGAAGAAGCTTAATGTAATGCTGCCCGCTAGCATTCGTCCAAATGCCGTCGTGGCACGATGAGCAATCCACAGCCCTCGACCCACAATAAGTAAGTATAAGAATAATAAAACCACCACGCCTGCCAGTCCCCATTCCTCCGCTATAACCGCAAAAATAAAGTCAGTGTGGCGCTCTGGCAGAAACTCCAATTTTGACTGTGTGCCATTCAGCCAACCTTTACCTATGATGCCACCAGAGCCTATGGCAATTTTTGATTGAATGATGTGATAGCCAGCTCCGAGTGGGTCAGACTCAGGATTAAATAATGTTAATACTCGTGTGCGCTGATAGCTGTGCATGAGAAAGAACCACATCACAGGAATGAAGGCAGTAATACTGAGAATCGCCATGGATATCCATCCCCAATGAATGCCGGATAAAAAGAGAACAAATAGCCCTGATGAGCCAATGAGAATGGCTGTGCCTAGGTCGGGTTGTTTAGCTATTAACACGGTACATAGAATGACTAATGCTAATGCGAATAGACTGTATCGATGTTTGGGAGGTTGAGCATAATGACCAAGAAAGGCGGCAAGTAATAAGGGGAGAGCGAGCTTCATCAGTTCAGAGGGTTGAAATCGTAAGACGCCAATGGTTAACCATCGTTGTGCGCCTTTGGTGGTTTCACCAAACTCCAATACGGCTAAGAGTAAAAGTAAGGCACTAAAAAAGAAATAAGGCGAAAACAGTTGTAAGTATCGATAGGGGATTTGAGCGGTGATGATCATGAGTAAAAAAGCCAGCCCAATTCGGGTTAATTGGCGATGCATCATCGGCATATTTTGCCCACTGGCACTGTACATAATGATCAATCCAACCCCCGTTATGAGAATTAGTCCGAATAATAAAGGAAGATCAACGTGATACCGTTCTGTAAATGAAATTTTTCCCGTGGCTGCCGCCGCTAATGTCATCCGGTTCCCTCAAGGTTCGCTATAGGGGGTGAGTCATTAAAGGCTTCTTTATGATCCACTAGAATATAGTCTAGTATTTTCCGAGAGATAGGACCGGCATGTGATGATCCGCCACCCGCATTCTCTAAGACAACAGACACAACGGCCTTGGGTTTATGGAAAGGGGCGTAAGCAATAAATAACGCGTGATCGCGCAAATGTTCAGCGACCTCTTCAGAGTTATATTCTTCATCTTCGGCCAAACCAAAGACCTGTGCCGTTCCTGATTTTGCGGCGGCTTTATATGGTGTGCCTGAAAACGCGTGCCGTCCGGTTCCCTTGTAACCGTGAGCAACCAAATACATGCCTTCTTTAGCTGCTTGCCAGTAACGCTGTGGTACACCCGTAATACTGTCTTTTTCTTGAATGGGGTTGAGCGTTACTTTTTTATCTTTAATGGTCGCTTTTAATAAATGCGGTTCTTTGACCACACCATTTTTTACTAGAATAGTAGTGGCTTTTGCCATTTGAATTGGAGTCGCTGTCCAATAGCCTTGTCCGACGCCGATAGGAATGGTATCTCCTTGATACCAAGGTTTTCGAAAACGATTTTGTTTCCAAATACGAGTGGGCATGTTCGCGCCATTTTCTTCATCAATATCAATGCCCGTTTGTTTGCCGTAGCCAAATTTGTTCATCCAAACGGATAAGCGGTCAATGCCCATGTCATAAGCGATTTGATAGAAAAAGGTATCCACCGATTCCTCAATGGCTTTGGATATGTTTACGCGCCCGTGCCCTCGGCGCAGCCAGTCACGGAATGGGCGGCTATTTGAGTTTGGGATTTTCCACCACCCTGGATCATTACGTGTTGTTTTTGTCGTAATGATGCCTTCGCTTAATGCCGCTACAGCAATCATGGGCTTTACGGTTGATGCTGGTGGATAAATGCCCAATGTCGTGCGATTCATTAAGGGGCGAGCTTTATCACTCAGTAAGGCTTTGTAGTTTTTGGTTGAGATGCCATGCACAAATTGATTGGAATCATAACTTGGGCTAGACACCATCGCCAGTACGGAAGAATCTTTCGGATCCATCACAACGACGGCACCACGGCTGGCTTTTGTGATCATTTCCCCTGTTTTTGGGTCTTTCTTTTGTTTTGTTAGAATTTGTTCAATATAAAGCTGCAGATTAAGATCCAAGGTTAATTGGATGTCTTGTCCTGGTGTTGGCGGAACGTATTTTAAGGTACGTATGATTTTTCCACGGCTATTCACTTCCACTTCTTGGTAGCCAGATTGCCCATGTAAGAGATGTTCATAGGACTTTTCGATGCCAAGTTTGCCAATATCGCGAGTGGCTTTGTAATTGTTTAAAACACCTTTGTCTTCTAAGCGATTCAAATCTCGATCATTGATTTTTGAAACATAGCCTAGAACGTGAGTTAATGCGGAGCCGTAAGGGTAGTAGCGCTTTAAATAAGCACGAACTTCAACCCCTGGAAATTTGTGTTGGTTGACTGAAAATAAAGAAACTTGATGTTCCGTTAGCTGATTTTTGAGTGTCACTGCTTTAAAGCGTCGAGTACGACGTTGCTCTTTTTTGAAATTGGCGAAGTCTTTTTCGTTTAAGTCGAGTAAAACAGCCAATTCATTGAGGGTGTGCTCTAGGTCTTTAATCTTACTTGTGGTGACTTCTAGTGCATAAATAGGGCGATTTTCTGCAAGAAGAATGCCATTTCGGTCATAAATCAAGCCGCGATTTGGAGCGACAGGGATCACTTTAATGCGGTTATCATTAGAGCGTGTGCTGTAGGCTTGATGATTTTGTACCTGCAATTGATAGAGGTTATGCAGGAGTACACCGACCATTAACACGACAGCAATAAAAGACACCAGCGCCCGACGACTAAAAAGTGCAGATTCGGCACGGTGGTCGCGAATTTTAGGGCGCTTGTGTCTCATAGATAACTACTCTCTGTGATACGGATGATTTGCGGTAATACTCCAAGCACGATATAAGCTTTCAGCCATCACTACACGCACTAAAGGGTGAGGAAGTGTTAATGGTGATAGTGACCAACTTTGCTCTGCAGCGGCTTTACAAGCGGGTGACAGTCCTTCTGGTCCACCAATTAATATTGACACATCTCGGGCATCCATTTTCCAACTTTCGAGTTGTTCTGCGAGTTGCTCGGTATCCCAGCGTTTTCCTGGTATATCCAATGTGACAATGCGGTTACCTTTCGGCACTGCGGCCAGCATGGCTTCGCCTTCTTTTTGCAGAATGCGCGGGATATCCGCGTTTTTCCCTCGTTTGCCTGCGGTGATTTCAATCAGTTCTAGTGGCATGTCTTTGGGAAATCGGCGGCTGTATTCTTTGTAACCTTCTTCAATCCATTTGGGCATTTTGGTGCCAACGGCGATCAATTGCAGTTTCATGTTAGGCCCATAATTTTTCGAGTTGATATAAGTCTCGAGTTGCTTCTTGCATAACATGAAGAACAACGTCGCCGAGATCGACAATGATCCATTCTGCGTCGTTGTCACCACTGATGCCATAAGTTGCAATGTTTTCGTTTTGTGCGGTTTTCTTTACGTGATCGGCAATGGAGTGAACGTGACGATTGGAAGTGCCTGTGCAAATGACCATAAAATCGGTAATGCTAGAGTGTTCACGAACGTCTAAGGTTTGAATGTCTTGAGCTTTCATATCATCGATTTTATCGATAACAAAATTTTGCAATGTTGGGTGGTTCAAGTAGGGATCTCCCATGGGATAAATTAAAAGGAAATGGGGGTGAGGTGGGGCGATGCTCCGCAAGCGTCAGCACATAGAGCCGATAAGGATGCCCAAGCGGTTTGCTGATACTCTGTTTTTACGGATAATTCTAACCGTGTTAACTGGTGCAAAAGTTGAATAATGGCAATCAGCGTTAAACGTGATAAAGCCGACTGATAAAGAGTTTGTCGAGTTTGCCAAATTCTGTGTGTATAAAATAACTGCTGTAATGATTGTCCGTTTTTTAGCTGCTCTTGCAGTTTATATAGTTGAGTTAATTCGCGTTGTAATGTTCTTAATAAAATGATGATTTCAACGCCTTCGGATTCAAGTTGATGCAAGATGCGTTGACACCGATTTGCCTTTCCTGCTAATAAACTGTCGATCCATTGAAAGGGGGTGTAATGGCTATTGCGGTTGAGTGTTTCTTGTAAACGAGGCAGGGTTAACTCCCCTTCAGGAAACAATAAGCGCAGTTTTTCCAA
>CAMQZF010000026.1 GCA_947039525.1 uncultured Photobacterium sp.
TGGCATGAGTCTTTAGTGCTGGAAGACAGTATTATTAAAGATGGGTCGTTCAATATTGATCGTGGTGTAGGTATTCGTGCCGTTGCTGGTGAAAAAACGGGATTTGCTTACTCAGATCAAATTACCCCGTTAGCTCTAATGCAAAGTGCGAAAGCCGCGCGTGGTATTGTTCGTCAAGGTGGGCAAGGTCAAGTGAAAGCGTTTGTCCCTGTGGGGGATCGCGCTATTTATATGCCGATGGATCCATTGGGCAGTTTAACTAAACAGCAAAAGATTGCGTTGTTGGAAGAGATTGACGTTTACATTCGTACAAAGGAGCCTTTGATTAAGGAGGTTTCTGTTAGCATTAGTGGTGTGAACGAAGAAATTTTGGTCGCTGCTTTAGACGGTACTTATGCCGCAGATATTCGCCCATTGGTGCGTTTATCGATCAGTGTGCTGGTTGAAAAAGGTGATAAACGTGAGCGTGGCAGTGCTGGCGGTGGTGGTCGTTACGGCTATGAGCAGTTTTTGCTTGAAGAAAGCAATGGTAAGACCGTGGCGCTAAACATGGCCGATGAAGCCATTCGTCAAGCTTTAGTAAATCTTGAAGCGGATGCAGCCCCTGCTGGCATGATGCCTGTGGTACTTGGCGCTGGCTGGCCTGGCGTATTATTGCATGAAGCCGTTGGTCATGGTTTGGAAGGGGACTTTAACCGTAAAGGTTCGTCGATGTTCTCTGGACAAATGGGTGAGCAAGTAACGTCTTCACTTTGTACTATTGTCGATGATGGTACCTTACTGAATCGTCGTGGTTCATTGAATATTGATGATGAAGGCACGCCAGGCCAATACAATGTTTTGGTTGAAAACGGTAAGTTAAAAGGTTACATGCAAGACAAGTTAAATGCACGTTTGATGGGGGTTGCACCAACGGGCAATGGTCGTCGTGAATCTTATGCGCATTTACCTATGCCACGTATGACCAATACGTACATGTTACCCGGTGAACATACACCAGAAGAAATCATTGCGAGTGTCAAAAATGGTATTTACGCTCCGAATTTTGGTGGCGGACAAGTAGATATTACTTCTGGTAAATTTGTTTTCTCGGCATCAGAAGCGTACTTGATTGAGAATGGCAAAGTAACCCGTCCAATTAAAGGTGCGACCTTGATTGGTAGTGGTATTGAAGCGATGCAGCAAGTGTCAATGGTTGGTAATGACTTAGAAATCGACCGTGGTGTTGGTGTTTGTGGAAAAGCAGGACAAAGCTTGCCTGTTGGTGTTGGTCAACCAACATTGAAAGTTGATAGTATGACGGTAGGCGGTACGCAATAATTTCTTAAGTTGTGATAAAAAACGCCAGCAAATTCGCTGGCGTTTTTTTATCAGTGATTATTCTTCGAAATACAGATCTTTTAATATTTGGAAAATTTCACGGTAGGCCTTAGATGGCTTATTTTGTTCTTTTTCTTTCGTTGCTTGACGAACTAATTGACGTATACGTTGACGGTCGACGTCAGGGTACTCAGTAACTAGATCATTTAAAGCACTATCACCTTGAGTGATTAAACGATCGCGACGCTGCTCTAATTTGTGCATCATCACAGTAACTTGTGAGTGCTTATTACGCAGCTTATCCAATCCAGCCTGAATGGGTTCAATATCAATTTGGCGCATCATTTTGCCAATGTATTGCAATTGACGACGACGGGCTTCATTTTTGAACTGCTTGGCTTTTTGGATCGCATCTAGCATGTCTTCATCTAATGGAATTTTTGCTAGTGAATTAGGTGTTAATTCAGTCAGTTCTTCACCTAATTTTTGTAACTCTTCCATGTCACGTTTCATCTCAGACTTACTGACCCAGATGATTTCTTCTTCTTCGTCCCAAGGGGCTTTTTTATTTTTACGGCTCATAACGGGCTCACAAATATAATTAATGGTTTTATTTTACCAGTTTAATGATGATTTGGGGCGCAATTTCCATATTGGCGGTGTTATCCTAATAATTTACATTTAAATAATGAAGTGAAGCTATGGACGTAAGAGAGCAAGTAGCCCAACAACGCGTTGATCTTGAAGCTGCTGTCGCCAAGGCGTTAGAGTTGGCAGGACAAAAAGCGGATGCCGCCGAAGTGGCGATTAATAAAACAACAGGCATCAGCGTTTCTACTCGTATGTGCGAGGTGGAAAATGTTGAATTTAATAGTGATGGCGCATTAGGCATCACGGTTTATCGTGGTAATCGCAAAGGCAGCGCTTCGACTTCCGATTTGAGTGAGCGAGCGATTGCTCAAACCGTTGAGGCGGCATTAGACATTGCCCGTTATACTTCTGTTGATCCTTTTGCTGGGCCAGCTCCTGCAGAATTGATGGTGAAATCAATTCCGGATTTGGATCTGTTTTACCCTGATGAACCAGAGCCTGATAAAGCGGCTGCCATTGCCATTGAAGCAGAGCAAGCTGCATTGGATTTTGATTCGCGTATTAAGCAAAGTGACGGGGCAAGTTATGACAGTCATTATGGTGTGCGTGTGTATGGTAACAGCCATGGCATGCTAGGCAGCTACGCTTCAAGTCGTCATAGCATCAGCTGTTGTGTGATTGCCACGGGTAAAAATGGCGAAATGGAGCGTGATTACAGTTATACATCAGCGCGCCGTAAAAGCGATTTGTGGACACCTGAATGGGTTGGGCAACATGCTGCTGAGCGTACGGTCGGCCGTATTGATGCACGTAAGCTGTCGACTCAAGAAGCACCTGTGATGTTTGCTGCGGATGTGGCAACGGGTTTGTTTGGTCACCTTGTGATGGCAATCAGTGGTGCGAGTTTGTACCGTAAGTCCTCTTTCTTATTGGATCAACTGGGTAAGCAAATTTTTCCTGATTGGATGAACATCAGTGAGCGTCCTCATATCTTACGGGGTATGGCAAGTACACCGTTTGATAGTGAAGGTTTAGCAACGTGTGATCGTGAAATCATTCAAGGTGGTGTGCTGCAAACTTACTTAATGACCAGTTATGCTGCTCGTAAGATGGGGATGCAACCAACTGGTCATGCTGGTGGCATTCATAATTGGCAAGTGCAATCAACAGGGCAATCCTTTGAGCAAATGCTGAAGTTGTTGGATCGTGGTTTATTAGTGACTGAACTGATGGGTCAGGGCGTGAATACTGTCACTGGTGATTACTCTCGTGGTGCATCGGGTTTTTGGGTTGAAAATGGTCAAATTCAATTCCCTGTCAGTGAAATTACCATTGCGGGTAATTTGAAAGACATGATGCAAAATATTGTGGCGATTGGTTCTGATACTGAAATGCGCAGTCAGATTCAAACAGGCTCAGTCTTGTTGGGTAATATGAAAATTGGCGGTGAGTGATTGTTTTTCCATCATTCATGAAAAAGCCGAGGACTTTCCTCGGCTTTTTGCATAATAAAGTGTGTTTTTTAGAGGTTACTGAAGAAATAAAGCAGCAAGCCCAAGAAAGACTGATAATCCCACCATATCTGTGATGGTGGTTAATGCCATTCCTCCTGCCAGTGCTGGATCGATATTGAGTTTTTTCAGTAGTACGGGAATACAAACGCCTGCAATACCCGCAACCATTAAATTTGCCAGCATAGCGCCTGCGATAATTAAGCCTAATGTCAGGCTTTCTTTCCAAATCATGACGACGCCACCAATGACGGTAGCCCAAAGTAAACCATTAATTAAACCGACTCGTGCTTCTTTGCTTAATAACCAACGAGTATTGGTGTCGCCAATGTGACCAAGTGCTAAACCTCGAATGACCAACGCGACCGTTTGGTTTCCAGCACATCCTCCCATGGAGGGAACGATTGTCATTAAGATAGCAATGGATGCCATTTTTTGTAATGTGTCTTCGAACATGTTTGAAACGGAAGCGGCCGCCAGAGCAGTAAGTACATTTACCCCAAGCCAAATACTTCGACTGCGTGCAGATTTAAATACTGGAGCAAACGTATCTTCATCGTCGTCCATACCAGCCATGCTCATCATTGAATGCTCGGCGTCTTCGCGAATAATATCAACGACATCATCAATGGTGATACGTCCGAGTAGGTGATAATCCTCATTGACAACAGGGGCTGAGATCCAGTTACGACGTTCAAATAATTTGGCTACTTCTGTATCTTTCATCGTGACTAGAATGGCCTCATCAGCATCTTCCATAATATGGCAAATAATGGTGTCTGGTTGGGCTGTTATTAGCGTGGTTAACGGTAAAGAACCTTCTAACTTATTTTGCTTATTGACTACGTATAATGCATCAGTGGCTTCGGGTAATTTGCCTTTTATACGAAGATAACGTAAGACAACATCGGCCGTGACATCACTACGAATTGTCATGATATCCGTACTCATGATGCCGCCAGCGGTATCCTCATTATAAGCTAATGCTTGTTCTATACGATGTTGCGCAATGCTGTCCATTTGCGCAAGAACTTCTCGATAACGAACCTCCGATAAACTCCGAAAGACATAAGCAATATCATCACTTTCCATGCCTTCAGTGACCGCTGCGAGTGCTTCAGGGGCCATTAAAGCAACGATGCCATCTTTTACATCCTCAGAGAGTTCGTCAAGAATATCACCTTGTTCATCAGGATCCGTTAATTGCCAGAGAACCTGACGTTCTTTTGGAGGGCAAGCCTCTAATAAATGCGCGATGTCCTCGGGTTCCATATTTTGCAATTGGCGTCGAACATGCACGAACATGCCCTTTTCTAGGGCTTTATTGACTTGTTGTAAGGTCAGTTGGGTGTGTGTGTGTTCTAAATTATCCACCGTTTTTTCTCTGATTATGAAGGAGGGAGAAACGGCGTAATGAGGCAGAAAAAGAGTAGAGAAAGGCGTGTCTCATTACGAAAGAGCGTATTTTGAGGACTCTATCAGAAATGAGACAAAGATGGGAGAAAATAGCCATTAGGAAGATGAGAGCTGGCTTATATTTTGTTGAAATAACCCATGCAAAATAATATTTTTTAATCGTGAGTCAGTTGAGTTTGTAAGAAGAAAATTGCTTAACTTTCTTCGTCAAATTTGGCTTCAATTAAGGCACAGACACTTTCGAGTGCTTGATAAGCTTCTTTGCCTTGTGCTTCTATCGTGATGTGTTGACCTTGTGAAGACTCTAACATTAATAACCCCATGACACTGTCTGCTGTTGCGATTTTGTCATGATGGCTAAGTGTTATCGTTGCTTGAAAGCTTTGTGCTAACTCAACCAACTTGATCGCGGCTCGAGCATGAAGACCTAAACGATTTTGAATCAGTACTTCCTTGTACACTCGTGTCATACATGATGTTCCAATGTGCGATGGCGAACCTGAACTTGATGGTGTTGTTGTGAAAAATAATTTGCCAATTGTTGTGCGACATAGACCGAACGATGTTGACCCCCAGTACAGCCAATGGCGACAGTAAGGTAGCTACGATTGTTCTTTTCTAATTGTGGAAGCCAAGTTTCAATAAAATCGCGAATTTGCCCAATGAGTTTTGGGACTTCGGGTTGATTTGAAAGATAAGTTTTAACTCCAAAATCGAGGCCTGTTTGTGGTTTTAATTCTGGTATCCAATGTGGATTGGGTAAAAAGCGAACATCAAACACATAATCAGCATCACTTGGTAATCCGTGTTTAAATCCGAATGATTCAAATACCATGACTAATTCATGGGATTCTTTACCAAGGACACGAGCTTTGACGGTTTCACTTAAATCGTGAATGGAATACTTGGTTGAATCTATGATGAGATCAGCGTTCTCTTTGAGATCCGTTAACAAGATATTTTCTTGTTGAATCGCCTGTTCTAAGCTCATGTTATGACGAGATAATGGATGTAAGCGGCGGGTTTCACTGTAGCGTTTGATGAGCTCTTTATCTTCGGCATCCAAGTAAAGTACGGTGACGTTCATCGTTTCTTTTAGCTTAGCTAAAATACTGTGGGTGTCGGCCGCCTTTTCCGGCATATTTCGAATGTCAATGCTGACTGCGATGTCTTGCTGTGTATTTGAAATACTGTCGACAAATTGAGGCAAAAGTGTAACAGGAAGATTATCAACACAATAGAAGCCAAGATCTTCTAATACGCGCAATGCGACGGATTTCCCCGATCCTGAGCGCCCACTTATTACCAATAATTTCATGAGTATGATCCTTTACGATGCTTTCATGCTGATTGAATCGTCCATCATATCGCAGGTCATGATTTCGTAAAGCTCTTGATCGGTTTTTGCGTGACGAAGTTGACGGCAAATCTTTTTATTACTCAGCTTTTCTGCCATTTTTGAGAGTGTTTTTAAGTGTATTTCACATTGATCATTAGGAACTAACAAAGCAAATAAGAGATCGACTGGCTGTTTATCAATGGCATCAAATTCAATGCCTTTTTCGCATTGAATTAAGATCGCAATGGCTTTATCTGTGTCTTTCATGCGCCCATGCGGAATGGCAATGCCATTACCAATTCCAGTGGTACCCATTTTTTCTCGGGTTAGTAAGCATTCAAATAACGGTTGGGGAGTGGTATTCAGATGTTGCGCTGCTATCTCACTAATAATTTCTAATGCGCGTTTTTTACTTGAGCAGGGAACTGCACTTCTTGTGCAGTCCTGACTTAATACAGTAGTTAAGGGCATGATTAATGACTGTTAAGTTTGTCTTTGTGTTTATTAAGTTGGCGCACTAATTTATCAGTTAATGCGTCAATGGCGGCATACATATCATTGGAATCTGCTTTAGCATGAATCTCACCGTTATTGATATGCAAGGTGGCTTCTGCAATTTGTTCTAACTTTTCAACATTTAAAATGACATTGATGCTATTGATTTTATCGAAAAAACGTTCCAGTTTTCCAAATTTAGACGTGATGTAATCACGTAAGGAGTCAGTAACTTCAATATGGTGTCCAGTGAGATTAATTTGCATAGACATCTTCCTTTTAGTTCATCGGGTTACAGCAAACACTTTCGCTGATTGGATGGTGGGATACCTAATGATTCTCGATATTTAGCAATGGTTCTACGAGCAACCATGATGCCTTGATCAGCAAGCAGTGTTGCAATTTTATTATCGCTTAACGGTTTTGCTTGGTTTTCAACGGCAACAAGTTTTTTGACTAATGCTCTGATTGCAGTTGATGAGCACTCTCCACCATTATCGGTACTCACATGGCTGGAGAAAAAGTATTTCAATTCAAAAATACCTTTTGGCGTGTGCATGTACTTTTGAGTCGTGACACGTGAAATGGTCGATTCGTGCATATCAACAGCCAAGGCGATGTCGTTTAATACCATCGGCTTCATGGCTTCTTCACCAAATTCAAAAAACTCTCGTTGAAAGTCCACAATACAACGAGCGACTTTTAGTAAGGTTTCATTGCGACTTTCGAGGCTTTTAATCAGCCATTTGGCATCTTGTAAATGCGTTCGAATAAATTGACTATCAGCACTGTTTACAGTGGTTTTGCCTAATGAGGCATAGTGTTCGTTCACCCGAAGTTTGGGGGCACTGTCTGGGTTGATAGTAACGATCCATTCATTACTGTCTTTAAACACGGAGAGATCAGGCACAATATACTGTGCATCGTAATCGATAATATGATTGCCGGGGCGAGGGTCCAAACATTGAATTAAGTCCATTACCGATTTGAGTTGATCTTCTTTGAGTTTGGTTTCTCGCATTAATTGTCGATAATCTCGATTGCCTAATAAATTCAAATGATGAGAGAGAATGAATTGGGCTTCTTTAAGCCAAGGTGTCTCAATAGGGTAAGTGTTTAGTTGAAGCAATAAACATTCTTGCAGATTTCGAGAGGCAACACCTAATGGATCAAATTGTTGAATACGCTTCAGTACGGCTTCAACTTCGTCCAATTCGGCTTCATCGGTACCCAAACTTTCAAGAATATCGTCACATCCACAAGTGAGATACCCTTTTTCATCAACAGCATCAATAATGGCTGTCGCGATGGCGCGATCCAGCTCGGAGAAAGGGGTGAGTTGTGCTTGCCAGTGTAAATAATCTTGCAAGCTTTCAGTGGTTTCACCTTGGTAAATGGGCAGTTCACCATCAAAATTCACCCCTGTATTGCCTGTGTTAGCACTGTAGACATCGTCCCACGTGGTATCGACAGGCAGATCTTCGGGTAACGATTGTTGTTCTAGTGCATCGGAGCTGTCTAATTCTTCATTCGCTTGCTCATTTAGAGATTCGGTATCATCGCTTTCTTCATTGGCGTTTTCATCAACTTCCAATAGGGGATTGGCATCCAACGCTTCTTGTATCTCTTGTTGTAAATCCAGTGTGGACAGTTGCAACAAGCGAATGGCTTGTTGAAGCTGTGGCGTCATTGCCAATTGTTGGCCAAGTTTCAGCTGAAGCGATGTTTTCATAAAGAATCATGCACCTTATCGTTATCTTTTTTGTGCGACTACCTTAACTATAGACGGAACTGATCACCAAGATAGACTTCTCTTACGTGTTCATGATTAAGAACATGCTCCGGTGTGCCGTGTGCGATCAAGTTTCCTTGACTCACTATGTAAGCGTGCTCACAAACATCGAGTGTTTCACGCACATTATGGTCAGTAATCAGTACACCCAATCCTCGATCACGAAGGTGTTCGATGATTTTTTTGATGTCGATAACGGAAATCGGGTCAACACCAGCAAAAGGTTCGTCCAATAAAATGAATTTTGGATTTGCCGCCAATGCACGCGCAATTTCAACACGGCGGCGTTCACCACCAGACAAAGCCATGCCTAAACTGTTGCGAATATGTTGAATATTGAATTCATCGAGCAACTCTTCCGCCTTATCTTGACGCTGAGATCGATTAAGATCACTGCGTGTTTGTAAGACCGCCATTAAATTATTGTAAACGGACAATCGACGAAAAATAGACGCTTCTTGAGGTAAATAGCCGATTCCCATTCGTGAACGTGTGTGCATCGGATATACGCTGATGTCGGTATCATCTATCATGATTTTACCTTTATCACGTGCGACTAAGCCGACGATCATATAGAACGATGTCGTTTTTCCTGCTCCGTTTGGCCCAAGAAGACCTACGATTTCACCGGCTTTAACTTCCAAGCTTACATCTGACACAACTTGGCGTCCGTTGTAGCTTTTTGCTAGATGTTCTGCTTTTAATACCGTCATATCGTTTATTATTTCTTTTTTTGGTTGAACTGATTGGGTTGCAATATGGTGGTGACACGTTTGTTTTTGCCACCTTCGGCAATCAATTTTTGTTCGCTGATATTGTAAGTGATTACATTACCTTTAATTTCGCTGCCTTCTTGAATTAACTCCGCATTGTTGGTCATTTTCAAGAATTCAATCGCGGTGTCATAACGCATTTTTAGGGCTGAGCCATCAATGGGTTTGCCATTTTGCATGATTTGGTGGAAAGTCGCTGGCTCACCAAAGGCTTCAATGACTTCTTTGCTGCTTTTGCTGTTGGGACGTGTCACGATCACTTTATTGGCGCGAATATCAATACTGCCTTGACGAAGTACGACATTCCCTGTGAATGTCACGACATTATCTTTCATGTTAAGGGCTTGGTTGTCTGAACTGATGTAAATCGGTTGATTGGTATCGTTGTTCATTGCCCAACATGAGGTGCTTAAAAATAAACACAAAAATGCACTAATTCTGTATCGCTTCATATCTGCCTTTTACGCTATTAAGTAGAGTGGCGGTACCTTTGTCCATATTACCGGTCATTCCTGTACCTATGTTTTGAAAGTTTTCACCATTGATAATGACTTGAGCCTGAGTATTGAATTCTTTTGTGATTAAATTTAATTGTAGGTTGTCTGTCGTGATGTTTTTCAACAGTGAATTAGGCTCCAAATTAAAGGCTTTGACGTGACCACTGAGAGTTAAAATGTGAGCTTTTGTTAATTGTGCATTATCTGCAATTACACGCCATTCGGCTTGAGTTCCATTTTGATAAACCCATAAGATAGGTTTGGTAAAATCGGTGTTGCCAGTTTTGCTAAAATGCTCAAGACGAGTTGCATCAATTTGATAACTACGAACGCCTGCCGTATTAAATGCGGTATTACTGACGTGGCTGCCAACAAACATGGGTTGTTCAGTATTTAAGCTGACTTGCTCGTTACTTTTCCAATGTTGTTGCAACAAATAATAACCAGCCCACGCACAAATAACGATGAGAAGTGCGTAGAAAAGCCGCTTTAATATCATATAAGTAACCTTTCCGGATTATCTGATTTTAATGGTAAATACTGAATTTGATAGTTCGATATTATCAAACCTTACCAAATGATTACATGACGCCCGCTTTGAGTAAATCGTGCATGTTTAATGCTCCGACGATTTTCTGTTGTTCAACAATAACTAATGCATTGATTTTATTGTCTTCCATGATTTTTAACCCTTCTGCCGCTAACCAATCAGCGGAGGCCGTCGTGGGACGAGTGTTCATCACAGAGCCAATGCGTGTTTCGTGAATATCCAGTCTAGAGTCGAGTAAGCGGCGTAAGTCCCCATCCGTAAAAATACCTAAGAGACTTTGATTGTCGTCGACTATGACAGTCATGCCTAATCCTTTTTGGGAAATCTCCAATAATGCGTCTTTGATGGTGGCCTCTTGGCTAACCATGGGTAATTCATCACCTTGGTGCATGACATCACGAATTTTCAGTAATAGTTTTCGTCCTAATGCCCCGCCTGGGTGAGATAGGGCAAAGTCATTGGCTGTAAAACCACGAGCTTCCATGATCGCAATAGCAAGAGCATCTCCCATAACGAGCGTGGCTGTTGTACTGGCGGTTGGTGCTAGATTGAGTGGGCAGGCCTCTTGAGCAACCGTGATTTGTAAATGGATGTCTGATAATTGCGCCATACTTGAGTCGGGCTTTCCTGTCATGCAAATGAGAGGAATTCCTTGGCGTTTGATTACAGGCAAAAGTGTTAATATTTCTGAGGCTTCGCCTGAGTTAGAGATAGCCAGTACTATGTCATCAGAGGCTAACATGCCTAAGTCGCCATGACTGGCTTCTCCTGGGTGAACAAAAAAAGCAGGGGTACCTGTGCTTGCAAAAGTGGCCGCAATTTTTCGTCCAATATGACCCGATTTTCCCATGCCCATTACAATGACTTTGCCTTTGGCGTTTAAAATGGATTGGCAGCTTTGTGCAAATTTGTCATCAATAAACTGACGAATATCGTGTAATGCACGGCTTTCAATATCGATAACACGTAATCCATTTTGGCAAAAATCAAATGGGTTGAACATGGTGATACTCCCTAAATGGCGGTTACATGGTGCTAAAAAGGTATACTTGATACACCGCAAAGCAGATCATCAAAATTAAGCCTTCAATGCGGTTAATGCGACGTTTTTTTCCTAATGCCATGATGACTAATAAGATAGAAACGGCAAGCATGACGTAAAAATCTCGGTTCATGGCTAATTCATTTACTGATGATGGGTGAATTAAACCTGGTAATCCCATAACGGCAAGAATGTTAAAAATGTTTGAGCCGATGATGTTTCCGACTGCCATGTCATCTTCGCCTTTTAATACACTGGCGACAGAGGCGGCAAGTTCTGGGAGGCTGGTGCCAACGGCAATGATCGTTAAGCCAATCACCAATTCACTCATGCCAAAGTATTTGGCAATGACTACCGCTGAATCAACAAGAATACTCGCAGAAATAGGCAGTAAGACTAAACCAACTATGGCCCAAAAAAGGGCTTTCTTTGTGCTAACTCCCGTTGGAATATCATTTTCTTGCTCAATCACTAATGGATCACCTGCTTTTTCCCCTTTTTTGCTGATAAATAGCATACCAACTAAGAAAAAAGCAAAAAGCACGACCAATAATAACCCTTCAAAAAAACTCAGGTAATGATCCCATAATAATCCACCGGCAATCAAAGTGACGATGATCATAAGAGGAAGCTCACGGCGTATGATGGTCGAGCTGATGATTAATGGTTTGATTAATGCGGTTAAACCTAAAATCAACGCAATATTAGCAATGTTTGATCCTAATACATTACCAATGGCGGTATCGGTTTTTCCTGCAAGTGCGGCGGTCGCCGATACCATCATTTCTGGGGCTGAAGAGCCCATTGCAATGATGGTCATTCCGATAACAAGTGGCGCGACGCCAAAATTCTTTGCTAATGCAGCGGAACCGAATACCAAGCGATCGGCACTCCAGACTAATAATGCTAATCCAATAATCAGCAAAATAACGGCTTGAACCATGTTTATCCCTTAATTACATGACAGAAACGAAATTTGTGGCTAATTCTGACGTTTGAATCGAAAAAAATAAAGGAAAAGACAGAGGGAATTGAATTTGAATGCAAAATACTGATCGGTTTTTGATTTTTGTTCTTTTTCTCTAATTTTACTAAAAGATTACTCTCTTGTTTTTTTTCATAAATAATAACAATTTACCTTTATTTGTTGATTGTTTTTTAAGCTGTGTAAATTTATTATCTGAGACCAATTTTACGTATTTATTCACTTTGTTTTTTCATCCAAAGTGGTGTTGTTGTTACTTTTGATAACGAAAAAATGAATACGACAAGGATGAAAAATAATGGCATCACCTTCTTTTATTTCTATTGAAAATCTGACTTTTTCTCGTGGTGATCGAACCATTTTTGACAATATCTCTTTGCAGATCCCTCAAGGAAAAGTAATCGCAATTATGGGGCCATCAGGTATCGGTAAAACGACGTTATTGCGTTTAATTGGTGGTCAAATCTTACCTGATTCTGGTCATATTTGGTTTGAAGGGGAGGATATTCCCCAACTGTCTCGTCAAAACCTGTATCGCTTACGTAAAAAAATGAGCATGTTGTTTCAATCAGGTGCTTTATTCACGGATATGACGGTATTTGATAATGTCGCTTATCCATTGCGAGAGCATACGAAATTATCTGAAGAATTTATTCGTACTTTGGTGTTATTGAAATTAGAAGCGGTGGGATTGCGTGGAGCATCAGAATTGATGCCAAATGAGCTTTCTGGTGGAATGGCGCGTCGTGCAGCCTTAGCTCGAGCCATTGCCCTTGATCCTGAGCTAATTATGTTTGATGAGCCTTTTGTTGGGCAAGATCCGATCACCATGGGGATTTTGGTGAAATTAATTCGGAGTTTAAATCAAGCCTTAGGTATTACGGCAGTGATTGTTTCTCACGATGTCCCTGAAGTAATGAGTATTGCCGATTATGTGTATGTGTTGGCGGATGGTCGGATTATTGGTCAAGGTACTCCGAATGAGTTAATGGAAAATTCAGAAACTCAATTACGTCAATTTTTAGATGGGCAGGCAGAAGGGCCGTTATCATTTGAGTTTCCTTCAAAACCGATGATGCAAGAATTATTCAAGGATGAATTATGTTAGATGCCATCAGTAAATTGGGGCGTAATGGGCTATGGCGTTGTCAATTAATTGGTCGCGCTTTTTTATTACTCCTAGGCTCTATTATTCATCGACCTCAGCCTCAGATTATGTGGCCGTTATTGTTAAAGCAGTTGTATTTTGTCGGTGTTCGTTCTTTCGGCATTATTTTAATTTCAGGTTTGTTCATCGGCATGGTGTTAAGCCTACAAGGTTACATCGTCTTAATTGATTTTGGTGCTGAAAGCAGTTTAGGGCAAATGGTGGCTTTGTCGTTATTGCGTGAATTAGCGCCTGTTGTGACGGCCTTGTTGTTTGCAGGACGAGCGGGTTCGGCATTAACCGCTGAAATTGGGCTGATGAAAGCAACGGAGCAGTTATCCAGTTTAGAAATGATGGCGATCGATCCTTTACGACGTGTCATTGCACCGCGCTTTTGGGCGGGTGTTATTTCCATGCCAATCTTAATGTTGATTTTTTCCGCTGTTGGTATTTGGGGAGGGCAGTTAGTTGGGGTGGATTGGAAGGGAATTGACTATGGCAGTTTTTGGTCTGTGATGCAGTCTTCTGTTGAAGTTGGTCGTGATATTGGTAACGGACTGATTAAAGCGTTTGTATTTGCCATTGTTGTTACGTGGATTGCTGTTTTTAACGGTTATGACACGACACCGACCTCAGAAGGAATTAGTCAAGCAACGACACGAACTGTGGTCAATGGTTCGCTGGCTGTTTTGGGATTGGATTTTGTATTAACTACATTGATGTTTGGGAATTAAGGAATGAATCAGAGTAAAAAATTGGAACTCAGCGTCGGTGCGTTTCTGTTGATTGGATTCGCAGCTTTATTATTTTTGGTGATGAAGGTGGCGGATGTCCATTCTTGGGGACAAACAAATACATACACTTTGCATGCCCAGTTTGAAAATATTGGTGGGTTGAAAGTAAGAGCACCGATTAAAGTGGGTGGTGTAACGGTAGGAGAGGTAACCGGTATTACGTTAGATTCTGATACCTTTTTACCGCAAGTGACCATGGCGATGAACCGTGAATTTGGATCGTTTCCAGAAACGAGCTCTGCTTCTATTTTGACATCGGGTTTATTAGGGGAGCAATACATTGGTATTCGTCCGGGTTTCATGGATGAGGATATTATGCTTCTTGATGATGGTTCGTTCATTGAAGATACTAAATCCGCACTAGTATTAGAAGATATGATTGGTCAGGTGCTGTATAGCCTGGGTGGCGATCAAGAATAATTTGGAGGCGACAATGAAGTTTATCCCAACAATAATGCTGTGTAGCTTAATGGTGCCGACGTTGGCTCAAGCGGCTGTTATTAATAAAACCAATCCTTATGTCATGATGGAACAAGTGGCAGAACAAACTTTTAGTACGTTAAAGGCGCAACAATCGACCATTCAACGGAATCCTCAGCAATTACGCGCGATCGTAAAACAAGAGTTATTACCCTATATTAATGCGCGTTATGCAGCTTATAAAGTGCTTGGTCCGCAATTAAAAAAAACCACAAAGGCTCAGCGTGATGCATTTGTAACGGCATTTACCGAATATTTGGTTTCGTCTTACGCTCAAGTTTTAACTCAATATACGGATCAGAAAATTAAGGTTGAAGGAGTAAAACCAATTCCAACAGGACGCAGTATTGTTTCAGTTCGAGTTGATATCTTAGATAATAAGCGCCCTGCTATTCGTTTGGATTTTAAATTACGAAAAAATAACAAAACTCAGCAGTGGCAAGGTTTTGATATGGTCGCAGAAGGGATAAGCTTAATCTCCACGAAACAGAGTGAATGGAGTGGCTTATTACGAACTGAAGGTGTCGATGCTGTCACTCAACGTTTAAAAGTCTTGGCAAATAAGCCGATTGTGATAGAGAAAAAACGTTAATGGATTTGTTTAATATTCACTATCAACGCCTTGATAATGGAGATTATTCTTGGTGTGGGGACTTAGATCGCTACTCCGTTCCTTGGATTTGGCAGCAAAGAGAAAGTTGGATACCAAGAGATAGGGTGATAACCTTTGATCTTTCGGCGCTCACTCGCGTAGATTCTGCTGGTATGGTGATGCTGTTGCATTTACAGCAAAGACTTCGTAAAGCGGACTGTGTTATTGAGTGGAAAAATATGCCCGAGCAATTAGTGACGCTTTTACAGTTGAGCCATATTGATGGCGCATTTTCACCAACTCTCATTGCGAGCAAAGAAGGATAGACTATTATGGATAGCTCAGAAATTAAGAACCTATTAACGCAAACTTTATCATTAGATGAAGTGATTGTGTCAGGCGAAGGCAGTCATTTTGAAGTGATTGCGGTTGGTTCTTTGTTCGATGGCATGAGCCGAGTTAAAAAACAACAAACCATTTATGCGCCGTTAATGGCACATATATCCTCCAACGCGATTCATGCGTTAACCATTAAAACATACAGCCCACAAGAATGGGCGCGTGACAAGAAGTTATTGTCATTGTAAGAGGCAAATGATGCAGAAGTTTCGAATCCAGGGCGGTGGCCCATTATGTGGTGAAGTCGCCATTTCTGGTGCTAAGAATGCAGCATTACCGATTTTGTTTGCAGCTTTACTGGCCGATGGTCCAGTAGAGGTGGCCAATGTGCCTAAGCTACGTGATATTGATACAACAATGGAACTGTTACGCCGTTTGGGTGCGAAAGTGTCTCGCAACGGCTCTGTCTATGTGGATGCTAGTGATGTAAATGAGTTTTGTGCTCCTTACGATCTAGTGAAGACAATGCGTGCATCGATTTGGGCGTTAGGTCCTTTGGTGGCACGTTTTGGACAAGGTCAAGTTTCTTTACCGGGTGGGTGTGCGATTGGTGCACGTCCTGTTGATTTGCACATCAGTGGCTTAGAGCAACTGGGTGCAACCATTATACTCGATGAAGGTTACGTAAAAGCCACGGTGGATGGTCGTCTAAAAGGCGCACATATCGTAATGGATAAGGTTAGTGTTGGCGCAACCGTCACTATTATGTCTGCAGCAACATTAGCTGAAGGCACAACGGTGATTGAAAATGCAGCCCGTGAACCTGAAATTGTGGACACCGCTGATTTCTTAAATGCTATGGGCGCTAAAGTAACGGGTGCTGGTACAGATACCATCGTTATTGAAGGTGTTGAGCGTTTGGCTGGTGGTTACCATGAAGTTGTCCCTGATCGTATTGAAACCGGTACTTTCTTAGTCGCAGCTGCCGTCTCTGGCGGTAACATTCTTTGTACTAAGACGCGTCCTGCTTTAATGGAGGCGGTGTTGGCTAAGTTGGAAGAGGCCGGTGCGAAAGTTGAGACGGGTGAAGACTGGATCCGTGTTGATATGACGGATCGTGAGTTAGTTGCTGTTAATATTCGAACGGCTCCTCATCCTGGTTTCCCTACCGATATGCAAGCGCAATTTTCACTATTGAACTTAATGGCGAAAGGCACTGGTATCATTACTGAAACGATTTTTGAAAACCGTTTCATGCACATTCCTGAATTGATTCGTATGGGTGCTCACGCTGAAATCGAAGGTAATACGGTTGTTTGTGGTGATTGTAATGGTCTGAGTGGAGCTCAAGTGATGGCAACGGATTTGCGTGCGTCTGCAAGTCTTGTTATCGCAGGTGGTATTGCTAAAGGTGAAACCATTGTCGATCGTATTTACCATATTGATCGTGGTTACGAGTGCATTGAAGAAAAGTTACGTCCATTAGGGATGAATATCGAGCGTTTTTAATTTTAAATACGTTTGACAGCTATACAATTAAAAGCCCCTATTTATGGGGCTTTTTTATTGCTTGTTATTTTGGCTCATGAGCAATGGTTACGGTGAGTGTTTTTGTTGTACCGTTACGTCGTACTGTCATGGGTACTTGAGTACCAGGGCGCAGATCTGTGACGCGATCTAATGCATTGCGTAAGTCAGATATGGGTTCACCATTAATGGCGATTAAGATGTCTTGTTTGTGAAATCCGGCTCTTTCTGCCGGGCCATTTTCTGCCATGTTCATCACTATCACACCATGAACTTGATCAACATCGTACAGTCTGGCCATGATGGGATTAATTTCTCGTCCATCAATGCCAATATAACCTC
>CAMQZF010000027.1 GCA_947039525.1 uncultured Photobacterium sp.
GATCCTACTGCGTCCTGTAGACGATCTTGAACTAACTGTTCGCTCTGCTAACTGTTTGAAAGCAGAAGCGATCCACTACATCGGTGATCTCGTTCAGCGCACTGAGGTTGAGCTTCTTAAAACGCCAAACCTTGGTAAAAAGTCTTTGACTGAAATCAAAGATGTGTTGGCGTCGCGTGGTTTGTCACTAGGTATGCGCCTAGAAAATTGGCCGCCAGCATCAATCGCTGAAGATTAATAGTTACTGATATCTAGTTAGAAGGATTAGGTCATGCGCCATCGTAAGAGTGGTCGTCAACTCAACCGCAACAGCAGTCATCGTAAAGCGATGTTCAGCAACATGGCTAGCTCTCTGGTACGTCACGAACTTATCAAGACTACCTTGCCTAAGGCAAAAGAGCTACGTCGCGTAATTGAGCCATTGATTACCCTAGCTAAGATCGACAGTGTTGCTAACCGTCGTCTTGCATTTGCACGTACTCGTGATAACGAAGTAGTTGCTAAACTATTTAACGAATTAGGTCCACGTTTTGCTCAACGTGCTGGCGGTTATACTCGCATTATGAAATGCGGTTTCCGTACAGGCGATAAAGCCCCTATGGCTTACATTGAGTTACTAGATCGTCCTGCAAAGGAAGAAGCTGCTGCTGAATAAGCATCAGTTCGTTAAATAAAAAAGCCGAGCTTATTGCTCGGCTTTTTTTTTGCATCTAATTTATTAGATTTCCTCTAATAGTATTGGTTTTTGTGCGTATTTTTTTGGTTGTAGACTCTTCTGGTTTTGGTGGAATTGAAAGCCATCTGTTGCAGTTAATTCTGTTATTTCAAAAGAAAAATATCTCTTTCACCCTTTTATTTCTAAAAGGTTATCCAAACCATCCTTTAATACAATTTTGCTATCAGCAAAAGATTCAATGTGATTGTTTATCTGGTACATTTCTGTCATTTGTCCGTTATTTTCAATGCCAATCTTTTCCTTATATTGTGCATGCTCATGGTTATAAGGCATCTATTTGGATTCGGTTATTAATGACTTGGAAAGGGCTACGTTGCATCACTACTTTTCATGCCGGAGAGGTGGGAGATGGACGGGTTTGGTGGTATGAAATGATAAATCGTCGTTCGGCTTTTTTGTCGTATAATTTTGCGGTTAGTAAGGAATTACAATCTTCGGTAAAGAATAGAGCGATGTTGCTGCCTAATTTTATACAGATGCCCTTAGCTTATTTTCAAAAAAAGAATCGACATTCACGCCTTCAAGTTGGATTTGTTGGTCGATTGAATATAGTAAAAGGGATTGATCGCTATTTATGGTTTTCTGAGCATTATCATGATGTAGATTGGCATGTTTTTGGATCAGGATCGTTTGATTTGACGGGTGCTAATGTTATTGATCGAGGGGTTGTGCCTTCTATGGATCAGTATTGGAAGGATCTTGATTTGCTTGTTTTACCTTCGCGTTTTGAGGGATTACCAATGGTTGTATTAGAGGCGATGTCTTTTGGTGTGCCTGTTCTTACAACAGATGTTGGTGATTGTGCTACCGTTGTTCCAGGACACAGTATTGTTTCTGATTCTCAATGGAAAAATTTATTAGAGAAGATAATTTTTTTGGATCAAGCCGATGATGATCTTTGGCTTGAACGATCAAGAGAGTCCATAGCGATTATTAAAGCGGGTTTTACCGATGATCTTCGTTGGGAAATATTGAGAAATGTTTATTTTTCTGAATGATCAATGATATCCGCCATTTAATAGATGACTGTTTTTCAACCATTTTATTATTTTTAACTTTAACCGTTTCGGCATCCATCGATAATTTTTTTCTAATCGGTGAATGAGATCTTCTGCCAGCGATAAATTATGGTGATTATTCATGATTAATCCAATTATTTGACCCCCGTTGTTTTTAAGTTTGGAGAGTGCTGTTAATACTTCGTGCTCGTTCGTCCTTGCTCCTGACACCGTTAATACACAGCCATCGCAAACACTGATAATGCTTAACGTTGCATGTTGTTGCCAACTGGTATTCGACAAAGTACCGATATCACAAATAATATAGTTATATTCTGTTTGCCATTTTTGCAGTGACTTCCTGAGAATATCAGGTTGTCTGAGTGCATTTAATGTGATGGTTTGATTGGATATCGGTAAAAAAGCGACGTTATTTTCTCGTATGATAATAGCCTCTTCTTGTCCTTTTCCATCAATAAACCAAGGTTGAGGAGGGTATTTTTTATCAGTATTGTGTTGGTCAAAATCAATCAATAAAACGTTGGATTCATAATTTGCACAACGTTGGGCTAACCATAAGCTGAGCGTGGAAGATCCACAGTGTTTAGAGGCGCCTGCGATGGTGATGCTGTGTAATCCCAACTGGTATATTTGTTGGTATAACACATCAATTTCTTCGATTAACCAAGGCTTCATAGGTTAGTACCTAATAAAATAAGGCTAACGACACTTACAGCATCCATTAGTCCTTGGCGCCACCTTGCTTGACTGGAGTGTTCTTTATCTGGAACGTAAACAGTGTCTCCTGGGCGTAGGATAGGCAGTTTGTTTTGAGAAGGTGAAGAGACATAATCATGAAGATTAAAAATACGTCCTTCATCACTGCAACAGGTAGTATTGACGATCATGATTTTCTCAATGTAAGCAATCTCTGTTGGTCCTCCAGCTTCCGCTAAGAGGTCCAATACTGACATTTGGTCGGTAAAACTATAACGTCCTGGTTTGTTGACGGCTCCCATTAAACGGACAACTCGGTTTGAGGGCTTATCAATCCAATCACTGCTGTCTTTGCCTGGTATATAAATAACATCGCCGGGAACCACCCTAGGTAAAAGGCTTTCATCTCCGGTTTCAAAATATAGCGCTAAATTGACTTTGGTGACGCGGGTGCCAGCACCATCTCGATGACTGATGCGTATTTGTCGTAGATTGGCAGCATCACTGGGCCCATCGGCTGCACCTAAAATGTCTAAAAACCCCAGTTTGTCATTAAATGCGTAACGACCTGGTGCGCCAACCTCACCAAAGACATAAATGGAAGAATCTGCCGATTGTCGTATCCAACTGGCTTTGTTGTCGGTTGGATCGCGTGGTAATTCATCAATAATGATCGTGTCACCTGCTCTTAACTCCGGAAGATCATTGAAATCCCCACCTTCTTCAATAAATTCTTGAAGATTAAATAAGGTGACATTTTTCGGATTATTTTGGTTGCCATTTTTAATGATTTTAATTTCAGATATATTTGCTCTTTCTTCTGGGCCGCCAGCATGGGCTAAAAGATCGAGAAATCCCATGTTATCGTCCCATTCAAATCGGCCTGGATTTCCAACGGCCCCTAAAATGCGAATCGCACGATCATTGGTGATTTTTAGCCAAGACTTTTCGTTCATGTCTGTTTTTTCTGGTACAAAGATCACATCGCCAGGGTTGAGAATGGGAAGGCGAAATTTTTGTGGCGATTTTGTGTATTCAACTAAATTAATGACAACGCTGGGCCGACTTTTTTTTAAGATCCGAATTTGAGTGGTATCGGCGAAACGTGTTGGCCCTCCAGCATTCGCCAGTACATCAACAAATCCAGCGCTTTTACTGTTCTCATAAGCGCCAGGGGATTTTACTTCACCCATGACATAAATGTTGTTGTCAGAGGATCCTATGTCTTTAACTTCAACAGGAACAAAAATGGTACTGCCAGAGTTTAATGGCGGTAAACGCTCTCGACCACCAGAATCTAAATAGGCTCTTAAATCAAATTGATAAGGGCTATTATTTGTTACTACTCGGATTTTTGATACATCGGCATAACGGGTCACACCGCCAGCAAGCATGAGTGCATCAACTATATTTATGTTTGGCTCATAAGCAAAGGTTCCTGGTGAAATTAATTCCCCAAATATAGTAATGCTTTCTGTTCTATCGATTTCTGATGTTTGGAATAGGTTAGAGGACTCATTGCCCAATTCTACATTGCCCATTAAGGGGGAGGCTGGGATAAATATGGTATATCCACTTTTTAAAGTGGGAATTAAGCTGTTATCTCCGGTATTTAAATACGCTTTGTAATTGAATATGATATTTCTATCAGGCGTTTTGAGTTGTAATTTATCTAATTGTGCTCCGGGTTTTAGACCGCCGGCTGCAGTTATTGCCATTTGAATATTACTGTTGGATTTTAATGAAACCTGTCCAGGTCGATTCACTAAGCCTAAAATTTTAATGCGAATTTTATGTCCTTTTAGAGTGAGTGAATATTGATCCAAATTACGATATACCAGTGCTAGTCGGCGTTTGACCATGCTTTCTGCTTGTTTTTCAGTTAACCCTGCTATCGTAATTGCTCCGATTTCTGGTAAGAGAATTTTCCCATTGTCTTCGACTTTAAATGGAGCAAGAAAGGCTTTTTCACCTGGAACTTGAATGAAGACTTCATCACCAGGCGATAAGATGATCTCAGCCCGAACAGGGCCACTTATTAATAAGAACAATCCAAGACAGATAGCCCAAAAGCGTGTCATAAATTGTGTTTCCAATCCTTAATCGAGTGATTGCGCTCCCCGATAGGCTTTTGATCTTTTACAATAAGATCAGCAAGGACTTGGCGATTGGATAATCTTTCTGTTCTTGTATTTCCTGTGGCATATTCTTCTCCTTCGCTGAATGTGTCGATTTTACCGGGATTGACACCTTGTGCTGTTAAGTATTTTTTCACGGCTTTTGCCCGAGCCATACCTAAGGCTTCATTGTTGGTTTTTGAGCCAATATCATCGGTAAATCCAATTAAGGATAAGTGCCATTCAGGTTGATTTTTCAATATCCTCGCGGCGAAATGCAATGCTTTTTGGTATTCGGGTAAAAGTTCTGTGCTGGCCTCTGCAAATTGGTTATCAACGGACATGAGTAACAAGAAACGTTCTTGCAGTGCGCTGGGTGAATATTGAACGAGCAAACATTGGGTGTTGCGATCAATCCATTGGAGTTGATGGGTCATTAATCGACGTTGATGCTTAAAGTCGATTTTGGTGAAATCAATGTCGTTATAAAAACCCGCTTGAAATTCTTTAAGCGCTTGATCATAAATACGTTCCAATTTAATAAATTGACCGGGAATGCATAATTTTGCGCCACGTAATTCCATGAGTTCTAACTCGAATTGCATGTGTTCAACCATGTTTTGGTGCTCAATGACTTCTGCATGGCTTTTTCTTTGTGTTTGTTCTTTTTTATCCCAATGAGAGCAGGCAATTATAGGCAATAAAAGTAACAATAATCCATATCGAGCCATATCAAGAGTCCGTTGTATTGAATAATCCAATGACCTTATTGATGCCAAGCATGTTGATCATTTCTTTGGGTTGTCCACTCACATTCATTAGGCGTATTTCACGTCCTCGCGCTTTGAGTGCTTTGTATAAAAAGACAATGGCGCCAATGCCACTGGAGTCAATGAAATTGACTTTGGTCATATCAATAATGATTTCGGACTGCTCGGATTGACTTAATGCTCGAAGGTGAGGTTCAAGCAGTTGGATCGCGTGGGTATCAATGTGAGACTCGAGCTCTAAAATCGTTGATTGATTTTTCATACAATGCCTTACGAGTGACAACAAGACGTTTTATATAAGTAATCAAAATCTATACCAGTTATTGTCCTTGATGCTGAATCATGACTAAAACGGTTTTGAGAAGAATTTTTATGTCCATGATCAGCCATTGTCTTGGTGATCCTAAGGTGGCGGCATAGGCATGATCCCAGAGGAGTTTTTGTTTGACGTCGTCGATTGAGTTGTCGTAGCCCTGATGAATTTGTGCCAATCCGGTTACTCCGGGTTTTAGTCCTTTGGTTCTTTCGATATAAAAAGGCAGTGTTTGGTTTAATGTTTGGCAGAAAATTGGGCGTTCAGGTCGAGGACCAATTAATGACATATCGCCTTTAATGACATTAATAAATTGTGGTAATTCATCTAATCGTGTGCGACGCAAAAATGTGCCAACTCGAGTGATTCTCGGATCATTGGGGCTTGCCCAAGTGGCTTTTTTTTCTGCTTCTGGATCGCAATACATTGTTCGAAATTTAAGAATGTAAAACAGCGTGCTGTAGTCATCAAAGATTTCTCCAACTCGGACCTGGCGAAAGAAAATGCTGCCTTTGGATTCAAAGCGGATAGCCCCTGCAATGATTGGCCAAAGTGGCAATGTAATGAGCAGCCCAATGCTGCTTAATAGGATATCAAAAAGCCGTTTGAGGTAAATGGTGAGCGTATGTTTGTAATTTTTAGAGGCTTGTTCGGTTTTCCAGCCATGGTTATATTGCCCAAATAAGTAAAGACTCATGCCTTGTAATGAAGCTAAGTAACTCATGGTTATATAATGTATTTTGTTTAGTGCCTCATGTTTTATTCCTATAAGAGGAAGGGTAGCAATGCTGTAGCATAGAATTTGCAGAGAGAAAAGATAGAATGCAATGGGTTCTTTCATCAGAGTTAACCCGAGTGATAACAGAAAAGCGAATAATAAAAGAAAGGGCATTAAGGTACGTAACCCTTTACCGGACAAAAAGAGCCAGCCCGTAATTGAGAATTTTTGAGAAAATAAAAAATAGCACCGCATTAGTTGTTGAATATTTCCTGCTCCAATACGCTCTCGACGTTGATAATCTTGATCGTGAGAGATCACTTCCTGTTCGATACTTTGTACATTCGGGTTTAATTGTACTTTTTTTCCTTTTTTGATCACCATCATGGGCAACATAAAGTCGTCATTGATTGTGTCTTTAGGGAGTGGGGTATACAAACTGGTTCGCATTAAATAAAACGCCCCATTGCAGCCAATGACATTGCCTAATGTCGATTCGGCTAAGCGAATTTCATTTTGTATTCGCCAATATTCCGATTCTTCAGGATTTCCTTGTGCGAAAGTGTAATAGCTGGTGATTGCGCCAATATTGGGGTTTTGTAAGGTTTGAGCGCCGTGTTTTAAGGCTTTTCTTGATATTTGTGCTGAGACATCGGTAAAGGCGAGTAAGTCGGAATCTTGGCTTGAATGGGTGATCAATTCATTCAGTCGATGCAGTTTTCCTTTGTTAGCACGATGGTTTAAGAGAATGAGTTGGCAGCCTTGCTGTTTAAACAAGGGGCGCATGGATTGGATGAGTTCAAAAGTGCGATCCATGGATCCATCATTCGCAATGTAGACGCTGAGTTGTTCTGCTGGGTAGTCTAATTGCAGAATATTATTGAGTTTTTCAATGATGTATTTCTCTTCATTATACGCTGAGATGATAATGGCAATTTTTGGCCATACCGTCATCGGGTACGTGGGATCCTTAATGGTTTTTTGTTTTGCTAACCACAACATAATTGGGTAATAGATAGCATGATGATAAAGGATCAATATCAACATAAAGATGAGAATACACCAAAGTGTCATGGTCATAATAAGGCTTCATAACAATGAACGGTGTGTCGAATATCTATTCGTTTTTTCTCTTCTACGGTCAGTACAAGAGGTTTCGGTTGTTTTAACGCGTGTTTGATGGTGTTGATTAAGATTGGCACATTATTGGGTTCAATTAAGTAACCATGTGATGGTGATAAAACCTCATTGATAGCACCGACATTCGTTGCAATGATCGTACACTCACAGGCTTGTGCTTCCAATAAGGCTAAAGGTAAGCCTTCATGGTGGGAGGCAAGTATATAAAGATCCAAGGCTTGATAAAAATAGATCATTTGTTCGCAATGCCCAAGCCAATGAATTCGATGCGTGAGGTGAAGTTTGTTTATTAGGTTTGTTAAGTGCTTTTTTTCTTGCCCAGTGCCAGCGAGTACTAAATGGATATGATCCGATAATTCACTTAACGCTTGAATTACATTGGACAGACCTTTTTCTTTCACTAATCGTCCAGCACAGCCTATTAATGTGTATTGAGTCGGTAAGTTGAGTGCTTGGCGTGCTTGATGTGGATCGCCTTTCCTAAAGTATTCTGTGTTAATCCCATTTGTAATGATGTGATTGATCGGATGATGAAGGCACTTTGACAGATCTGTGGCAACGGCACAGGCATCGGCGACTAACCGTGTTTTTTTTCTTAATGCGATATTGGTGATGAATCTATTTTTGGTTTTTTTTAAATGCCAAGCATCGTGTTCGATGTGAATGTGTTGACGGCCTAATCCTAAATTTGCCAAGGTTCCGTACAATAGTGGGCCAATGTGGTGAGTATAAATGGCCTGAATACGGTGCTGGTGGATGATGGCGCGTAATTTTTTGATGGCCTGTATATCAAATTTTTTAGGTTTGTTTAGGAAAATCAATGAGGTTTGATAACGCTTTAATTCGGGCCAGTGGCTCAGTGAGGCTTGCTTGCTTCCTTCAAGTGCGACAATAAACAGTTGATGGTTTTTGGTTTTGAATTTTAAAAAATCGATCACCAGTTTCTCAATGCCACCTAGGTGTAAATGTTGGACAATTTGTAAGGTTATTAGAGGCATAAAGATCCTTCAATAAGTTATGGGCTCCTTGTTTAATTGTGTATCATTAGTGCTGTTAGTTGCTTGGATCTTCTGCTTTAATTTTGGGAATAATGGTTAAAATAGGGATGTTGGTCAGTTTACTGAGTTGGATAGGGTGATAGATTCTAGTATCGGCAATAATCGATAAGGTTGTTAATGAAGCACCAACGCCAATGCCTGCTATTAAGCCAATGAGTAAATTAATAAACCATGGTCGTTTTGAGGTATTGAGCGGAAGTGTTGGCCCTTCAATGATTTTTAATTTGTCCTGCTCTTCAAATTCCCCTAATTTACTGGTGATATTTGCCATTTCATATCGCTCTAACAACTTATTATAAATTACTGATTTTACCTTGTAATTTCGTTCTAATATTTTGAGCTCTTTTTCTAATTCGGCAAAATTTTCACGTTGGGTGCTGAACATGTCGATTTGTGTTTTGAGTAATGTCATTTCGTCGCTTAATGAATCGATGTCTGTTTCGGCGTTTTGCAATTGTTCTAGCTGGCTTAATAGAATTGGTGGAACATTATTGCCTTTAGTACCATTGGTATTTTGAGTTACGTTTGAGGCTCTTTGCCAAAGTTGTTCGATTTGTTGGGGCGTGAGCTTTCGTTGTTCGTTGATTAAGCGATTACTTTCCGTTTTAAGGTGCTGTAGGCGTTTGATGACTGACTTTACTTTGGAGTGCTGATCGGTGTAATTGGCTCTTAATATTGTTAATTTGGCTTGATAGTTGATGATTTCTTTTTCCAAAATACCTATGATGGGATTGATATGTTCCAGTCGCTTGTACAGATTGGCTCGTTTGGTTTTTGCTCGTAATAATTTTAATTCAGTTTCTCGTAAGCGTCCTTCTAATTGTGATCCATTCATAGCGTGGTTATTTTGTAATAAAGGTAAGTTATTGGCGTATTTTAATTTGAAATCGGCTAATTCTGATTCGGCTGATTCTAATTCTTTTTGTGTATGATTTAATTGTTGCGCTAAAAACTCTTCTGAGCTAACAACAGAGGTTTGTCCTGGTGATTTAAGGCGATATAAAAATCGTTTCGAAATGGCATTAATAATACCTTCCATTTGTTCAGGTTTCGTCCACGTTAGCGTCATGCGAATTACGTCAGATCCAATGAGTTGAATCTCTAAATTGATGGAGATTTTTTTCACCATTAAGCTGATTTCATTAATATTATTTTTATCTACTAATTTTAATTCTCGAATGACATCACTGAGCAATAAGTGGCTGTGTGCCATTAAACGCAATGCATCTATTCGTTCTTTGATATTGAATGAGATGGATAAATCTTCAAGAAAAGGGTTCATTAAGGCCGTTTCTTGTACCAATATCGTTGTTTGTGCTTCGTACTTAGGTTCAGATAAATAACTGAAAATGAGGATGATGATCGGCATGATCAGCGTCGGTATAAATAAAAGATATCGATGCAACCATATGGATAAAAATAAAGGATAGGTTTGAACCAGTACTTGTTGGTGCATGGCGCAACTTATTCATACTGAAGCAAAACAGTATTGGCTGTTTGTTTTGGTTGGTACTGTTGTGTGACCTCTGTATTGAAGGATTGAGCAATAGTGACAATCGTAGTGATACGTTTTTGACTGCCGATTAAAGCCTGAAAAGGATCGTTATGCTTAGTTGGAGCAATAAGTAACGTTAAATGATTTAAGGGTTGTTCGATCATTAATAAATGTGTGATTTTACGTTCTTGTTCACTTGTGAGGGTGCGTTGTTCTTGGCTAAAGTACAACGTCAGAGGCTGGCGCTGTACTTGTTTTTTCGCACATCCAATTAATGTGAAAATAAATGCGATTGCCATGATGATTTTCATAAGAACCTCCTTGTGAGATAAGTGATTATCTGTGCTTTATTGTTTGATTTGTTGTTGTATTAATGTGTGTATGTATTGAGCTCTGTGTTCCCAAGTTTCGGTGTTTAATTGCTCTCTGACTGCTTGATACCGTTGTTGTCGTTGTTGCGATGTCATTTGACAACAAATATCAAGAGCATTGAGCCATTGGTTGGTGGTTTTCGCCATGTGTATGTGAGCTTGATAGGATCGTGCACTGGGAAAATCACTGCTGATTATCGGGCATCCCGATGCAAGGTACTCTCTTAATTTTAATGGATTACAGGCAGTTATTTGTCCGTTATTAAGAAATGGCAATAATGCGGCATCCCATTGATGCAAATAGGCGGGTAAAGCGTGGTGTGCGCAAGGGGGATGAATGAAGATATTAGGTTGTTCTTGATAGGGGCTAAGATCGCAATCTTGCCGTCCGATTAGATGAAATTGAATGTGTGGTCTGGCATTGGCTAATTGTAATAATAAAGGCCAATCAATCCATTGATTAAGGCTGCCGTAAAATCCAACTTGGGATGGTTGAGATTTCGGGCGTGATAATGAGGTTGGCGCAAAAGAGTCGATATGAACCCCATGCGGTAAATAGTGGGTTTTTGAACTGATGAACTTCTGAGTTAATACCTCACTGGCACAAAAAATAAGATCGGCTTGCTGTATTAATGCTTGTTCTTTTTCATGTGTTGGCTGGTGGTCAACACCGACTAAATGTTGAAAATCATCACCACAATAATAGATAACTACGTCGGCTTGGAGGATGGGCAGATAATCATAAGCACTTGGTAGAGCTATCCACACAATTCTACGGTTTTTTTTTATGGGTAATGAACGATTTAATAAATACTGATTGAGTTTTTTGATCCAGCTTCCTTTGGGTAATGGGAATACCAAAGGAGAAATAACCGGAAATACTGAGTTGGAATTGCTCACGATGTATTGTTGTTTTATTTTTTCGTACACACGTTTAAGATCTTGCCATCGGCATGTAGGGCGGCGTAGTCCTATGGAGTTAATCCAAGTTACTTGATAATGCTGAGCAAGACACTTAATTAAATGTTGGCTGCTGGAGGGATGTCGATTCCAGTCTTCTCCAAAAACAATTAGTTCCATCATAGATTCACCAAGGATTTAATTACACGAGTGGGATTGCCTGTGGCTAGGACAAACGCTGGAAGATCATGAGTAACAATACTGCCTGTTGCAACTATAGTGCCTTCCCCTATTGTGACATTCGGAAGGACAGTGACGTTACTACCAAGCCAGACGTTTTTTTTCAGATGAATATGACCAATTTGATCGTTGGTATCTGCTAGGCCTTGTGCTCGATCTTGAGGGTTGATGGGATGACCGGGATATCCAGCTAAAAAAACCCGTCCAGCTAAACGAACGTTATGTTCAATTTTAATGTAAGTGCCTACGGCTAAAATATTTTGCCAACCAATATCAACATTATTGCCAATTGTTAATGTCGGCGTCGTGGTGGAATGAGTACGTCCATACCAACTGGACACCCCTGATATTCGGCAACCCTCACATAATTTAATTTGTAAATTACCAATAATTTGTGGCATGCCTGAATATAAATATAAAGTTCGGGGAGGTTGTGTCAGATAAGACGTAACTAACGGTGTGAAATACATTTTTTGCAAAATAAATTGAATTGAACGTGAAGTGTATTGGTGTAAAAATACAGCGTTCGATGAAAAAAAGGAATGGCGGGTAAATTATGTTGATGGAGTTTCGTGTGAAAGTGTTTTAATCGTTTCCATTGTTCAGGGCTCAGTATTTTTTTTAATTGATGAGTCATAAAGAATCTCTTGGTTTTTTGTTATTCGTTCTAGGGCTGTAAGTAACCCGAGCAAAATATACAGTGGCCAAGTGAAAGCGTGCGTTAAAAATGTACCGCCGACACTAAGTGCTATAAAACCAATCCAAATACCTTGTGCTAGAGGATGTAATGCTGTGTCTTGTAACTGTTGAGCTAATCTATAACTTTGTAATATCGCTGCATAAAGTAGATATATGAAGATAAATAATCCAACAAACCCGGTTTCTGATAGCACCTCAAACCACATGCTGTGCACTGCGTGGTTTTTTCCATCCCAAAAGTCAGAATATCGATAATAATTATTATAAAAATTATTTAAACCCACTCCTGTTAATGGATTATTGATGGCCATTCTCCAAGCAGCACCCCAAGCGTGAATCCTGCCCATTGCGGATTCTCCGAGTGCGTTCTCTTCATCACTTTTGGTGAGTCTATCGCCTAGTCCGGTTGTAAACAGTAATAAAATAAAAAGGGAAATAGCACTGCTTAATAAAATGAAACGGTACCGACTACGTACCATAATGACCATAAAGGTACAAGCAATTAACGATAACATCCCGCCACGACTTTGAGTTAATAAAGTCGCACTTATGAGTAATAAAGACATGGCTGTTGATAATAAACGCCACCAAAACGAGCCGACAAACATATAAATAAACGTAAAACATAAGGGAATTTGAAGAATTAAAGCGAGATCATTTGGATCGCCTAATATAGAACCAATATCTCTACTGATGGTGACTCGTGTTCCTTCAATTAATCCGATTTCATTGACTCGGTTATAAATCGTAATACAACTGATGACACCACCACAGATCGCCAAATAAAAAGGTGTGCGTTGAAGTTGACTACCCACGGTGGGTAGCCAACTAATTGCAAATGTCATGATTAATATTTTGATAAATACGTCGGTATAACGCGTAAAGGCAAGATCTCGATTGGTGGAAAAAATGATACAGATTGAAACCCAGGCTGAGAAAAAAATAAGTAAACTGTGTAAGCGATGCCAATATATCGCTTGAGGCGTTATCCAAAGTTTCCAACTTAAGCCAATTAAACTGGCAATCGCTAATAATTCAGGAATTCGATAAGGAATTAAAATCGGAAAGGCTTCGTGTAATCGAAAATAAGAAAATAAAATGAAGACGAAACAAATAGGGAATGCCCATAAGGTTATTAGTGGCAATAAGCAAATTAATACTGAAATTAAAACAATATCGTCTAAGTAAAACCACGCAATACCTAAAATAACACAGGAAAATCCGGCGAAGAGCAGTTGTCTAAAGAGATCCATGGGAAGTGTTGTTACTGGTGTGATCAAACATATTATGATTGATCCATGTTCGCCATGGATACAGTATTTGTATGGCAAGTATGATTAAACCAACGCCTTGTAACCATCTGGGCCCATAGTAATGACAGACGCAGATAAAACCCAAGAGTAATAAACTGATGCCATAACGCCATAGAGGATATGGCATTGGCAGTAAATGCTGGCTCCAAAAAAAATACAATAGCAGACGGAAACATTGAATAAAAATAGCACCGTAAATTGCTGACATTAATCCATATTGTGGGATCAACATAAAAAGAATCGGGGTGTAGCTAATGGCTTGAATGATCGCAATAATCATTACGCTGTGTCCTGACTGCTGATGAAAACAGCCAATATTTAATAAATTTCCTGCGTATTTAAAACACATGGCTAATGCCAATAAAGGCAGAAGCTCGGCACTGAGATGAAAGTTGCTTGGTAACCAGAATAAAAGAAAAGGAGAAATAATAATAATAATCAGAGCAGAGACGAAACAGGATAGTTGGCAGCCTAGTACGCTGATATCTGCCGTTCTTTTTCGAGTATCGGGCTGATTTAAACAATTAAATCGTCTTGGAAACCACCATTGACTAAACGGTTCCATTAATAAGGATGCTGCAATGCTCCATTGTATCGCGACGGCATAAGGTGCGAGTTGTGTTGGGCTGAGTGTACCTGCGATGACCCAGCGTTCGGCACCAAATGAAAGAAAAGATAAGATACCGGAAATCATAATGGTCATTCCATAACGTAACAGCACTCCGTATTTTTGGATATTTCCTTTAGGGATCGCATCTCTTAATAATAGGAGTTGGCTTAATTGAGCAATGAGCCCGGCAGTGACAATCCCTTCTACTTTCCAATAAGGCGCAAGCAATAATACGCAACAGGCCTGAAGCAATGAAAATTTGATCATCACAACCATAAATTGTTTGGCTTTGTCTTCTATTTTTAGTCGAGCTAACGGGATAGCGGTTAATGCGTTGAAATATATAGTGAGACTTAAACAAAAAATTGAATATCGACTAACGGGGGCGGGCAATAGAATTTGAAGTTCATCGAGATAATAAAAAATGAGCACTAATAGCGCAGCGCCCCAACATAAAATGAGTTTCCACGCAGTGCTTAAAATACGCTGAGGATTAAGATTTTTATCGTGTACAAATCGATATAAGGCATCGACTAATCCAAAAATAATCAGTAAGGATAAACAAGAGGCGTAGGCAATTAAAACGTCCAGTTTTCCATAATCGTGCAGTCCTAGCCAATAGGTTATCCAAGGCTGTAAGCACAGCCCTAATAATTTACTGATGAGGATACTGATAGAAAAGGCCAGAATTGAGCGTAAATTACTCATGTTTGTTCAATCCAGTCAGACAATACACTCGCTTGAGCTTGTGCAGAGAACTGAGCGATAACACGCTCTTTAGCTCGTGTTCTTTGTTGCTCAATGTCATAACTGGATCGTTGTTGATGATGGTGGATTGCATCTGCTAATGCTTGTGGATTATCCATTGGGACTTGTGTGCCTGTTCTGCTTGTTAATATTTCATTGCAGCCCACTAGGTTCGTTGTAATTACTGGAATTCCAAATAACATGGCCTCTTTAATAACAAGAGGGCCAGTATCTTGAGATCCTGTTTGCGTTATGCGAAAAGGTGCGATTAACGCACGGTAATCATGTGCATGTTTTGGTAACCAATCAGAGGATTGCTCTCCTAAAAAGCGAATATTGGAGAGTTGCAGAGTTTGTGACAGTTTATGGAGATCTTCTTGTAAGTTACCCTTGCCAACAATATCTACCGATAGGGCTTTATCTGTTAACGCTATGGCCTTTAATAAAATATCAATGCCTTTTTTTTCAACTAAACGACCAATAAAAAGGTATTTGCAAGGGGATTGCCAAGTTGGCAATTTATCAAGATGCAACGGCGTGTACTCAATACCACAGGGAACGTAATGAACGGGGGTGTTTGTTTTATTTTGCAAGTCTTGTTGCATTTTGCGAGTAACTGCGCAGACAAAATCGGCATGATTAAGTTTTGCGCTTAAATCTTGAGATGTTTGATAAATGTCGTCGCCATGACCAACAAAAGAAACGGAAATATTAAGCAACTTACTTGCGACGATCGCAATCGCTGTACTATGCCAAGCAAAATGAGCATGCAAATGCTGGCATTGTGTTTTCTTTGCTAGGCAGGCTAATTGCATTCCTTGTTTCAGTAACCCTAAATAATAAAACCCTTTTTGTTGACTTAAAAAGGAATGAGCACGCCAAAAGTACCCCAAATGGTAAAGCTGAATTGGTGTCGTCTTAGATAAATAATGGCATTGTTCTGTTAATGCTCGATCTATCGGTTGTCCGGCAGAATAAGGTGCATGATCACAAGCGAATAACTCAATGGTATGACCGTATTGTTGTAATGCTCTTATTTGAACACCTACGAAAGTTTCGGATAGCACTGGAAAATTAGGTACAACAAACCCCACTTTTTTCATACGAAACCCTTTGAGTTAATAGCATTTTTTAGCTGTATAACAGCAAATAAAATGCCAGCCTTTGAATTAGCATTAGGAATAAAGGAGATCCGTTGTGACAGTGTTAATTTCAGTCATTATTCCTACGTACAACTGTTTACCCACACTGCCTCGTGCGATCGAGAGTGTTCGTATACAAGAAATGAATGTTGAATTGATTGTTATTGATGATGGTTCAACCGATGGATCATCTAAATGGTTACAGCAACAATCGGATGTGCAATTAATTAAAACACCTCATATTGGTGTATCAAAAGCAAGAAATTTAGGCATTAAAAAAGCGAAAGGGACATGGATTGCCTTTTTAGATGCCGATGATTGTTGGTTGACGGGGAAATTAAAAAGACAATCTGAACAACATCGTCTTCATTCGGATTTAATTTTTAGTTTTACCGATTATGATCATGTAACAGAAGATGGAACACATTTGATCACTTGTTTTCAATATTGGCCAAAGTTTTTTAATTTTCTAAATCACCAACCAACTATTGTCTGGAACCATCTGCAATCACATTTGTACGCTGAAAATGTGGTGGGTACCAGTACCGTCTTAGCAAATCGAGAAGCGTTATTATGCGTTGGGGGTTTTGATTCAAGTTTGCCTTCTGCTTCTGATTGGGATCTATGGCTGAAATTATCTGGTATGGGGAAAACGCTCACAATGAATCAGGTTTTATGTCTCTATACACAAGGAAGAGGAAATAGCATGACTCAGAATTATTGTCAGCGTTTGTTGGCAATGAATACTATTTTGCACCGATATCGTCGACAGGTTCTTTCTTCTCCCTTGTTATGTATGGCTGGGTATTCTCGTTGGGTGGTCGCTTATGCTGAGTTTTATCGTATGAAAGATGGCTATTTTCGATCTGCTTTACTGGAACTTGTTGCTTGCGGATTACAACCAGCACTCGTTCGACTGCGATTTTTTGCTTCTGATTTATTAAAGTTGGGACAAAATGCCTCTGCTTCTTTATTTTCTCTCCTTAAATTTCGATAAATATGTTCAGTTTTGAATTGGAATTAACCTTATTGGTTAATTAGTGGTCGATTGATTTATTATCCTCTTTTTTTTGTTAAAAAGCGCTTGTCAGCGAACTCGAACTCTCTATAATGCGACCTCACTGACACGGAGCACAGCGGTAACGCGGTG
>CAMQZF010000028.1 GCA_947039525.1 uncultured Photobacterium sp.
AATGAATTAGGAACGACAACTTTATCTGGCCATCCAATATCCAATAATTTATCACGAGTAACGATCTCACCCTTATGTTCAATTAAATACTGCAGTACTTTACTTTCACTTGCACTGAGCTTTGTTGACGAGTCCGGTGTCGTAAATACACTTTTCTGTGGATTAAAGGTATTTAATCCCTGTTTGTATACGATCATAAGCACTATTACCTAATAGAAACGAAATTGGGTAAGATTTTTTATTTTGATAAAAGAACATCAGTAAAGTGTCAGCGTTGTCATTTTTTTTATGATTTCATTTGATTTATATCAATTGCTGATCATTTTTATAATGTGATATTTCATCTTTATAAAAATTTATTTTTTTCTTGTCTGAATTGCTGAGTAAGCCATCAATTTTTAGGTTGCTTGGTCTTTTATACAAAACAGGCTTATGAAAATTGACACTTTTTACTCAGTTTATTATTGATGTGTTAATTCATGGATTCTTTACTTTTTTTGTTCATCCTGTTGTTTTTGTTTGTTTTTTATCTTTTTTTGTTTTTTTTGTGCTTCTTTTTTTAGGGCTGCCTTGGATTTTTTTATTGATTTTTAACTTTAATAAGAAATATTAAACCAATAAAAATGATGAATAGTCAGTTATTTGACTTTATATCAATAAGCCTTAATTTTTATGAACATCATTTTTTATTATTTGCATTTGTTCTAACTCGAAGGCAGAATGCACGACGTTCTTACATAGCCTTGCGCCTTTGCGATACAAAATTCTTATAAAGTATCCAACGTTCGCACTCTTAAGGCTCAAGTAAAAAAAGCATTGGAGTTATCATGAAAGTTAAAGCTTTATCTCTATCTGTTGTTGCAGCACTATCTCTAGGTCTAGCAGCTAACGCAAACGCAGCTGAAATGGTTGCAGCACAATCAACTACAGTTGCTCCAGTTGTGAACAACTCTGGTTTCTATGTTGGCGCTAACGTTGGTATGATCAATTCAAACAACCACGTTAATCCAGGCATTGCTGGTGCTCGTCGCAGCGCTCAAGCAGTTAAAGTAGAAGCTGGTTACAACTTCAACAAAAACGTTGCAGTTTACACTTCTTACGACTACGGTAACAAGATTCAAGCTGGTGCTGGCGAAGACGCTCAACTAAGCATGGGTACTGTTGGTGTTAAAGGTTCTTACTACCTAACTAACAACCTATCTCTATTCGGTAAAGTTGGTGTTGCTTACGTTCACGCTATCCAAAAAGGCGATGCACTTAAGCATGACACAGCTGCTGGTACAGTAGGCGCTGGTGTTAGCTACCAACTAACTAACGCTGTTTCTACTCAAGTAGGTTACGATTACTACCGTGATGCGATTGCAAACAAAGCAAACACTAAGAAATCTGATCTAAACGAAGTTTATTGGGGTATGACTTACAAGTTTGGTCAACCTACTACTCCACGTGTAATCACTCGTGAAGTTACTGTAGAAGTTGTTAAGCAAGTTCCTGTGAACGTTGCTACTGCAACTGGCCACATCGTAGCATTTGCGAACGGTTCAGCTAAACTAAGCGAAACTTCACGTTTCACTCTAGTTCAAGTAATCAACACTATGAAAGCACACCCAGCATTGAATGCACAGCTAATCGGCCGTACTTCAGCGACTGGTCCTGCTGCATTGAACGCTAAATTGTCTGCAGAGCGTGCAAACGCTGTTGCTCAATTCCTAGAAGCTAACGGTGTTGCTGCTGCTCGTCTACACGTACAATCTGTAGCGAACTCAAGCCCTCTAGCTCAAAATGCTCCTGCTCTAGAGCGTTCTGTTCAAATCGTTCTTAAGTAATTATTACTTACTAATTGATTGAAAAAATGCCGAACTTTGTTCGGCATTTTTATATTTATTAAAAAAGCCCTCATGATTGAGGGCTTTTTTGTTTATGACTTTAATGTAATATTTTTAATACAAAAGCGCGTAAAGTTGGCGGCGATATTGGCTAGCAATGCTATTGCCTTGACCAAGAGCCGATAAAATATCAAGGGTGGTCTTTTTTACTTGTCCGTCTTCCACATTGATGTCTTGTTTTAATAATTTGATTAATAATGAAAGAGCCTCTTCATTGCGGTTGACTTGGTTGTATTGAATCGCTAATTCATACGCGATGTTGTGATCATTGGGGTTTGCTTCTAAGGCTAATTCTAATTGACGAATTTCAGGAGAATTACTGGCTTGTTGATGCAGTTCAAGTTTCGCCATTAAGGTTTTATATAACGTATTGTGATCTTGTAAGCCAACACTGGAAAGAATGGTTTCAATATCATCAAACTGCTGGGTTTCAACTAAGCACTGTGCGACTCGTAATTTTAATTCGTTATTATTTGGATCTTGAGTGAGCAAAGGAGTCAGTAATCCTAATGCTTGTGAGTATTCCATTTTTTCAATGTGTTTTAAGGATTCTTGAAAGTCTAATTCCATTTGATTAGGTAAATATTTACTGATCATATCTCTCAAGGTTTGTTCTGTTTGTGGGCCTGAACCGCCATCAACGGGTTGACCATTTTGGAATACAGCAACCGTTGGTAAACCTCGAACACCAAATTGCATTGCAACGGCTTGTTCTTGTTCGCAGTTTAATGTCGCAAACAGAATATGATCGGTTGCTGAGCTCACGATAGTATTAATGAGTGTATTTACATCGACAGTTTCAGGCATTGAGGGCGCCCAAAAGCTAATGATTAAGGGCTTTGAATGAGAGTCATCAATGATTTTTTGTAGGTTTTGTTCATTTAATTCGATGGCATTATTGGCTGGATACATAAGGCTTTTCCATAAGTAGAGATATCATCAAAGTGATATGATCAATGAAGGCAATATGTAGTATATGGGGATGATCGGTGAAGGATTAAACCCTTTTCGTTTATTGCAAAACTAATAATACGATCAGTGCTAATCCGACACACACTAAGTTGATTTTTCCTAATGTCATGCTCATTCTCCCATGAATGCATTTGGTTTTTGCCAATGTATAACAAGAAAGTATCAAACAAATATGACAGTATAATGAATGTTTTAATTTCATAAGCATGGATTTTTCATAGCAAAAATTCAAATTACGTTGAATTAATGACTTTTTGTTAACAGCTTATCCAACCAAGCTGTGGGTAAAATTCGACGTAATGTACCAAAAATATACGTGGGTTTGGTGACGTAATATCGTGCTTTTGGGTGAGATGATGTCAATATTTTTAAGACAATATCTGAAATAGCATCAGGTGGTAATGTGAATTTATTGGTACTTTTGGGGGCCGATAAGCGAGCGAGAGTTTCTTGATAAGCTTTATTATGTCGGGAGTTTTTATACTGAATTTTCTCTTCAAATTGCAGTTTTGCGGTAGAGCGAAAGGCACTGTGAATGGGACCTGGTTCAATTAAGCTGATGTGAATTTTGGTATTATCAAGCTCCAGTCGCAATGTGTCGGTGTAGCCTTCAATGGCAAATTTACTGGCGTTATAAGCCCCTCGATATTTCATCGCAACCAATCCCAATATTGAACTGTTTTGAATGATTTTTCCTTCTCCTTGTTTCAACATCATCGGCAATATTTGTTGTGTTAACTCATGCCAGCCAAAGAAATTGGTTTCAAACTGTGTACGCAATGCCGATGTTGGCAGATCTTCAAGTGCTCCTGGTTGTCCGTAGGCACCATTATTAAAGAGTACGTCTAAACGTCCTCCAGTGATTTCTTTTACTTTTTCAACCGCACTATGAATGCTGTCAGTGTTTTGTAAATCAAGTTGAATGCAGATTAATCCTTCGTCGATTAATCGTTGAACGTCGTCTAAATGACGACAACTGGCTATAACTCGATAGCCTTTGTTATGTAAAAAATGGGCGCAATGATAACCAATACCTGTGCTGCATCCTGTAATTAAAATGGATTGAGTCATTTTGTTTTCTCTGTGGTCGGAAGTACATAAGGTTGAAGGGTTTCAGCCATGAAATTGGCAATCCAAGGCTGTGCTTTTTCGTTTGGGTGTAGTCCGTCTTTCATCATCCATTCGGGATTTTCCAATATCGAGGTCAGAAAGAAAGGAATAAGTGGCACATTAAGTTGCGTAGCTAACTTTGGGTATAACTGACTAAACATTTCGGTATAGCGTTGACCATAATTAGGTAAAACGTGGATCTGCATTAATAACGCTTGAGCTTCGTGAGATTCAATGGTTTGGATGAGCGCTTTGAGATTTTTCTTAATGATGTTGGGGTGAAATCCGCGTAAGCCATCGTTTGCTCCTAATTCAATCAATACGATATCTGGTTGATGTTGTGTCAATTGAGTGGGCAATCGTGCTAAGCCATTACCTGTTGTATCACCTGAAACACTGGCGTTGATCACACGAATGGTGCTGTGCGTTTTCTGATAGTGCTGATTTAATAAATAAGGCCAGCTGGCTTGTATTGGCATTTGATAGCCCGCACTGAGGCTATCACCAAGGATGAGTAAAGTTTTTGCTGAACTAACGGTGCTGAAGAACAGCAGAATACAGGGAAGGAGTGTTTTTATCATGAAAGTATCGTCCGTTATTAAAGTATCGTCCGTGAGTAAATCGGTGAAAACCGAAGCGGAAGTCGTCACCATTTTGCAGGATGTGTCGCTGGAAATCGAGCTGGGTGAACGGATTGCGATTATTGGTGTGTCTGGCGCGGGTAAATCCACCTTAATGTCGTTATTGGCAGGATTGGATTGCCCCTCCAGTGGGGATGTGTATTTGTTTGATCATTGTATTTCCGATTGGGATGACGATCAACGCGCGCAATTACGGGCTCAATCGGTTGGTTTTGTGTTTCAGCAGTTTTTACTCGTGCCGTCTTTATCGGCATTAGAAAACGTCTTATTACCTTTATTGATACAACAAAAAACGGAAAACACGCAAAGAGCGTTGCAGTTATTGGAACAGGTGGGGCTGAAAGATCGAGCGCATCATTTACCCAATCAATTATCGGGTGGTGAACAGCAGCGAGTTGCCTTAGCGCGGGCGTTTATGATTCAGCCTCAAGTGTTGTTTGCCGATGAGCCAACGGGCAATCTTGATCAACAAACGGCGTCAACCGTGATTGAGTTATTGTTTGCTTTGAACGAGCAATACGGCACAACGTTAGTGTTGGTGACGCACGATGAAACGTTGGCCTCTCGTTGTGATCGGGTGTTGGTTTTGAATCAAGGACGAGTGGTGGTGCAATAATGACGATGCCTTTGTTGTGGAAGTGGCGATGGCGAGAACTGTGGCAAGGATCATTGTGGTCGATGGTCATGGCGTTGATTTTGGTGGTGGCTTCGGTGTTTGCGCTGTCGAGTTTGGTGCTGCGTGTGGAGGCGTTGGTTTTAGATCAAAGCCGTCGTATGTTGACGGCGGATACGGTGTTGTCATCCAGTTTGCCTTTGGATTCGCAATTGTGGTCGGTTGCAAAAACACAGAATGTGCTCACCGCCCAGCAAACGCGTTTTAATAGCATGATGTTTAGCCAAGAAGGCATGCAATTAGTGACGGTAAAAGCGGTCGACAGCCAGTTTCCACTACGAGGTGAGTTAACGTTGCGAACGCCATTCGAGGATGTGAGGCAGGTGAACCTCAATCAGTTATGGTTAGCGGATGAGTTGTTTTCATTGTTGTCGGTTGTAGAGGGGGATTCAGTCACGCTAGGGGATGCTGACTTTACGATAACAGGGAGAATTGTGTCGGATCCCGAATGGTCATTTAATCCTTTTAATCAACAACCTCAAGTTTTTATTCATCATCAAGACTTGGAAAAAACAGGGGCGGTTCAATTTGGCAGTCGTATTAAGCATATCGCTTATTTTATGGGTGATGCTTCTCAGCTGTCTTTATTGAAAGATCGTTTTGTCACACTCCCTGAACATCGATGGCAAGATGAAAACTCGCCCAAACGAACCGGCGATTGGCTGCGTCAGATTCGTCAGTATTTATCCTTAACCTTGGTCATGATCGTCGTTCTGTCTATTTTGACCTTTGTAGTTGCGATGCACCATTACGTTCAAAGCCGTAAACCTATTGTCGTCATGATGAAGAAAATGGGGGCAACTCAGTCGTTTATTTTCTCGTGGTTATTTGGGCAGTTAGTGTTGTTGATGGTGTGTGCTTTGCTCTTTGGTTGGCTTGTTGGTTGGGGGTTTGAATTTGTTTTACGGTTGCCGCTACAAAGCCTTTTGCCTGAGGGATTGCCAGCGTTAGGTGTGGGGCCTTTTTTGAACAGTGCAAGCGTTGCAATCGGCATTGCTTTGCCTTCGGTGGGGTTGTCTTTGTTACATTTGGTGTCGCTTTCTCCGATGGCGCAATCACGTCAAATATTGGGTCAATCGTGGCTGTGGTTCGTTTTATTGTGTGTCCCACTTGTGAGTTTGATAATGGTGTTAGGGAAAGCTGCGCCGTTATTGGGCTTTATTTTGGCCATGATTGGCTTCTTTTTGATTGCTACGGGTGGTGGATTGGCTGTTTTGTTTGCATTGAGTCGCTACATCCAAACGTTAAGTGCTCGATTGGCCATTCGACGTATGCAGAGAACACCTTGGTTGTTGGGATTGCAACTGGCGGCGCTCAGTGTGTCTTTGACGCTCATTGCGATTTTAGTGCTCTTACGTGATGAACTGATTTTAAATTGGCAACAAACCTTGCCACAAAATGCACCCAATGTGTTTGCGTTGAATATTGCACCGTCTGAATTATCGGATTATGTAGCGAAATTGGATCGTGAAAAACTCGTTCGTTCTGACGCATATCCTATTTTACGGGGGCGATTGGTCGCTAAAAATGGCGATGTGTTAGACAGTGGTTTGGATCCGTCGTTACGACGAGAGTTGAATTTTACATGGCAATCGTCTTTGTCCGATCCAACCTCGTTAGTGGCAGGTGAATGGGGAAAGCAAGGTGAGGTTTCTATTGAGAAAGGATTAGCCAAACGTTTGAATATTAAGCTGGGTGATCAATTGAGCTTTTCTGCTGGAGGCGAAGCATTAATTGCGACGGTGGGCAGTATTCGCTCCGTTGAGTGGCGTTCGATGAAGCCCAATTTTTATTTTATTTTTCATCCTCAAGACATGAAAGATTATCCTTTTACGGGCTTGATCAGCTTTCAACTTCCAATGAACGATGTGGTTTTTTTGAATGCGTTATCTCGTCAGTACCCAACTGTCAGTGTATTGGATTTGCGTTCGTTAGCTGAACGAGTGGGTTACGTATTGGATAAAATGGTGCAGTCTCTTGCTGTGTTAACTAGTGTTGCTGTTTTAGGGGGGATTTTACTGATTTCGACAGTGCTGCGATTGAGTATGGCGCAAAGAGAAACGGAATTATCTTTGTATCGAGTCTTGGGGGCGACACGCCGCCAATTAACTCGGACCTTGTGGTGGGAATTTGGTTTATTGGGATTACTTGCGGGGCTGTTTGCTGCTTTTGGTACACAAGCAGTGTTGAGCCTTGTGTTAATGAATGGGTTTGATTTAGAACCACATTGGTATGGTTGGTTGTGGTTGTTATTGCCTTTATGTTCTGTTGGATTGGTGGTTGCTGTGGTTTGGCGCTATGTGAGAATTTTATTGCCGAACGTAGGAAATCGAACGGCAATCTAGAATACATCATAAGATAAAAGGCATTTAAGGTTGGTAAAGGGTTGATTTCAAGGCGTTATCAAGAAGTGGAAAAGTAAAGTGGAAGCCCAAGGTTTGTAAATGTTTTGGGATCACACGCTGGCTATCCAATAATAATGAGGCGGATTCACCTAACCCCATTCGTAACGCCCATGATGGGGTATAGAGCAAATGTGGGCGTTTGAGAACTTTGGCTAAGGTTTGGCTAAACTCCCTGTTCGTCACGGGGTTCGGTGCTGTAAAGTTGAAGATTCCGTGAGCACTGGAGGTTTTTATTAAAAAAAGAATGCCTTTGACCATGTCTTGCAGATGAATCCACGGGAAATATTGACGTCCAGTGCTGATTGGCCCACCTAATCCCAATTGGTAAGCGGGTAACATTTTAGCGAGCGCGCCACCATGGCGTCCTAACACAATTCCTGTTCGTAAAATGCAGACTCGTGTTTGCTCTGACTGCATGGATAGGGCTAACGATTCCCACTTTTGGCAAACTTGTGCGGCAAATTCATGATGGCAGGTCTCACTATCTTCATCTATGGTATTCGCTGCTTGATCGCCATAGATCCCAACAGCCGATCCACTGATGATGGTATGAGGTGGTGAACTGCTGGCTTGCCATTTTTCGACTAACTGTTGAGTCGTTAGCCAGCGACTGTCGCAAATGCGTTGTTTTTGTCCTGCCGTCCAGCGTCGATTCATGATGGGCTCACCTGCGAGATTAATGACTACATCGAAGTCATTTAGGTTGGCGATCGTATCAAGGTTGGGGATAACTTTAATATGATGCCCCAATTGTCGATAAGCTTTATGCGGGGTTCGACTGAGTACGGTGACTTGGTCATGATTTAAGTGTGGCAGCAAGGTGTTACCGATGAATCCAGTGCCTCCTGTCATTAAAATGTGCATGGTGCTCCTTTTAGTCCTAGAAAGACGGACTGATTTTCTTAAATAAAAGATTGAAGATAGTTAAGTATACGCAAGCTTGTTGTGATTTTACTTGCTAATGTTGTGTTTTTTAATGAGAAATTTGTAATAAATAAGAATGAATCACTGCAATGTTTCAACCTTATATCTTGGTGATATTTAGTATGAAAGGCTTCGATTCAACGGTACTATCAGTAGGAAATAAACGTTTTAGGAATCAATATGAAACTGTTTTTTGCTTCAGATATTCACGGCTCAGTGATCGCGACTGAAAAAATGTTGGCAGCCTTTGAAGAGAGTGGGGCTTCCCATTTAGTTTTACTGGGAGACTTATTGAATCACGGTCCAAGAAATGCCTTGCCTGAAGGTTATGATCCAATGGGGGTTGTCGCTTTATTAAATCCTTTGGCATCGCGTATTTTGGCGGTAAGAGGTAATTGTGATAGCGATGTGGATCAAATGTTGTTTGAGTTTCCAATGATGGCAGATTACCACACGGTATTATTGGAAAGTGGACGTCGTTTGTTTTTGACTCATGGGCATCTTTATAATAAAGATAAGCATCCAGCCTTGAATGAAGGGGATATTTTAGTGTGCGGTCATACGCATATTGCTGTGGCAGAGTATCGCGAGTCTTTTTATTGCTTTAATCCCGGTTCCGTTGCCATTCCTCGAAATGATCAGGAAACCAGCTACGGTATTTTAGATCGTGATGTACTAAAAGTTATCAGTTTTGAAGGTCATCTGATTAAGCAATTAAGTTTCAGTTAAATGTTATTGGATGATTGTTTATTTTGAGATGATGAATTACGGAACGTAAGAATTGACTCTTTTATTCACAGAGAAAGAAGAGGGCAATTTACCCTCTTCTGTTATTTTGAAATATGGTCATTGATATGATTTATTAATGCGTTGCGTGTTTTTTGTCAATGTGACCTAAATTACGTTCAGGATCTAAGATGTCACGTACACGTTGTTTCAATGTTTTGGCATCAGGAAAACCATCGTCGGAACAACGATCCCAAATGAGTTCGTCGTTGCAATAAATTTGAAATTTACCGCCAGTGGCTGGATGAAGACTAATACAATTTATGTCATCACTGAAAGTGTGCAGTAGCTCTTGCATCATCCATGTGGCTCGTAACATCCAATTGCATTGTTGGCAGTAGTGAATATCAATCGTTGCTTTGCTCATACCCTTTCCTTGTCATATTGATTAACCCAATCCAATGAGTAACTGGGGGCCGATAAGTAATTTTACGCCAATCAGTAGTGTTAATGTTTCAAACAGTCGCTTAATCAGTTGATTGCTGTTTTGTTGTGCTAAGTGTGCCCCTAAATACCCACCTAATAATGAACCTATAAGTAGGATTGGAAGCCATGACCAATAAATGTCGGCTCCTGCTTGATAGACAGCGAGCGCTCCAACGCCATTCCAAATTAAACCAACGCTGATTAAGGTAATAGCAACGGCTTGTTTGTAATTGAATCCAAACCATTGCACTAAAAACAAAGTGACGAATAACCCAGATCCTGCTGTCAGAGATCCATTCAGAATCGCAATGCTGGTAATGATGATGGTACCTGTGGCATAGCCAGAGAGAGTTCGATGTGTTGGTTTCTCTTCTTGCCCAAAAGACGGCTTGAATCTTGAGTAAATGCCGAGTCCTAAAATTAAACAAGCTAATGCAATTTCAGCGTATCGAGTGGGAATAAAGACAATAATATTCGCGCCGAATATGACCCCAAGCATTCCCGTTAAGCTGACATAGAGATTAAACCCCCAGTTAATGTGACCACTGCGAATTTGTTTAAAGCTACTGCCTAGCCCTAAGGCAACGCTGGCGACTTTGTGCGTCGCAAGGGCGGTTGCAAACGGCAACCCGAGAAACAGCAATAAGGGAAATTGCAAAAGACCGGCCCCCCCGCCAGACATGGAAGCAAGGGTGTTAGAAATGAGCGATCCCACAAATAGCAGGAATGAGTGTAGGGTATCCATACCGAAAAAATCCTTGTGATGACATTCCACCTGAAACATAAGGTGTGACTGTAACACGAATCTTAGGCTGTAAATTAAGGGTGGGTCGAGCTAAAAGAAAGTAAGCGGGTATAAAAAAGCCCAACTATTTTTTAGCTGGGCTTTTGAATGATGACGTAATCTTTACGTGATCACTGGGTATTATTTATCTTCAGATTGTTTTGCTTGAATTGCGGTTAAGGCAACGGTGTAAACGATATCGTCGACCAATGCACCACGAGACAAGTCATTTACCGGCTTACGCATGCCCTGAAGCATTGGACCGATAGAAACAAGATCGGCTGAACGCTGTACGGCTTTGTACGTTGTGTTACCTGTATTTAGGTCAGGGAATACAAATACAGTTGCTTTACCGGCTACTGGAGAGTTCGGCGCTTTAGACGCTGCTACGTTTTCCATGATTGCCGCATCGTACTGTAGAGGACCGTCGATCATCAAATCAGGACGTTTTGCTTGAGCCAGTTGAGTTGCTTCACGCACTTTATCAACATCCGCACCCTTACCAGAAGTACCAGTAGAGTAAGAGATCATTGCTACGCGAGGCTCAATACCGAATGCTTTTGCAGAATCTGCTGATTGAATCGCGATTTCAGCCAATTGCTCAGCCGTTGGATCTGGATTGATCGCACAGTCACCGTACACCAATACTTGGTCTGGCAATAGCATGAAGAACACAGACGATACGATAGACGCATCAGGTGCTGTTTTGATGATTTGGAACGGAGGAACGATGGTGTTTGCTGTGGTGTGAACCGCACCCGAAACCAAGCCGTCAACTTCGCCATTCTCAAGCATCATTGTGCCTAGGAAAACAGAATCTTGCAGTTTTTCACGAGCAACAACGTCTGTCATGCCCTTCGCACCGCGTAATTCAACCAAACGTGCCACGTAGTTTTCACGTACTTCATCAGAGTTAATGATGGTTACACCTGAACCCAACACTACGCCTTGCTGCTCAGCAACGCGACGGATTTCGTCAGGATTACCAAGAAGCACACACTCTGCAATGCCACGTTCAGCACAGATAGCCGCTGCTTTAACAGTACGAGGCTCATCACCTTCAGGAAGGACGATGCGCTTAGCTGCTTTACGTGCTAATTCTGTTAACTGGTAACGGAACGCTGGTGGACTGAAACGCAATTCACGAGTTGAGCCTTCTGTTAATGAGTCGATCCACTGACCATCAATGTGGCTAGCAATGTACTCGTTTACGGCTTCAACGCGATCTTTATCTTCTGGCGGCACTTCTAAGCTGAAGCTTTGTAGATTCAGCGACGTCTGCCATGTGTTACCTTTTGCACTGAATACAGGTAGACCTGTTTCAAATGCTTGCTTACACAAATCAGCAATCGGTTGTGGCAGTTCATAACCGCCAGTCAGAACTAGGGCACCAATTTCAACACCATTCATTGCTGCAAGACACGCTGCGATGATGACATCTGGACGATCCGCTGAAGTTACTAGTAATGAACCTGGACGGAAGTGCTCAACCATGTGTGGAATTGAGCGCGCACAGAAAGTAATGCTCTTGATACGGCGAGTTTTGATTTCACCTTCGTTGATGATGTCAGCATTTAGGTGGTGAGCAATATCGATAGCACGAGTTGCAATTAGATCAGCCTGCCAAGGCGCACAACCTAATACACGAATTGGGCTAGAGTTGAATACCTGCATCACTTCAACGTTAGACGCTAATACACTGCTCTTATCATCAAAGATTTCAGACAAGTCAGGACGAGTACGGCCTTCTGAATCAACTGGTGCGTTCAGTTTGTTAACAATCACGCCAGCGATTTGGGTATTTTTAATGCCACCAAAGTTTGAACAAGCAACTTCGATACGCTCTTTCAATTGAGAGGCGTTATCTGTGCCTGGTGCTACAACGAATACAATCTCTGCATCCAATGTCTTGGCAATTTCAAAGTTGATGCGGTTCGCAAATGGGTGCTTGCTGGTTGGTACCAAACCTTCAACAAGCGTTACTTCTGCGTCTTCTGCTGCGGCTTTGTAGCGAGCAACGATGTCTTCTAATAACACATCGTTTTTATCGTTACGGATCAGCTCTTCTGCACAAGCCATGCTGATTGGCTCAGCAATGTTCATGTCGCTGTTTGCGCGAATGATGCTGGTGGTTAAATCAGGCTGGTCACCACCATGACGAGGTTGTGCGATTGGCTTGAAGAAAGCAATACGAACACCTTTACGTTGCATTGCACGGATAACACCTAGGCTGATACTAGTCAGACCAACACCAGCGCCAACAGGCACAACCATAATAGTACGAGACACGATAAGCTCCTCAATAGATTGAGAGACAGCACTGGTCAATAACCATTCCGAGAACAATTATAGAGCAGTACCTCAGTATATTGTGTGGAAACACAAAAAAACGGCCAACTCTTAAAAGAGTTAGCCGTTGATAATATTATTATTATTAGATTTCTGCTAGTAGTGCAGTATCTTCAGCAATCACTAACTCTTCGTTAGTTGAAATAACCATTGCTGGAATGCGGCTGTTTGCCGTTGTGATAACGCCTTCCCCACCGAAACGTGCTTTTAGGTTTGCTTCGTTGTCTACTTCGATGCCGAAGATAGCAAGACGGTTCAATACCATTTCACGGATTGGTGCTGAGTTTTCACCGATACCACCCGTGAATACGATAGCGTCTAGACGACCTTCCATTGACGCTGTGTAGCTAGCCACGTATTTTGCAAGACGGTGACAGAATGCGTCCATCGCACGTGTTGCTTCTTCTTTTTTACCGTAGTTGTCTTCAACAAAGCGACAATCAGAAGTTACGCCTGTTAGACCTAGAAGACCTGACTCTTTGGTGAACATGGTATTGATTTCAGCCACGCTCATGCCTAGACGATCGTGTAGGTGGAACATAACTGCAGGATCAAGGTCACCACAACGAGTGCCCATTACTAGACCTTCTAGAGGTGTTAGACCCATTGAGATATCAACAGACTTGCCGCCTTTGATAGCACAAACTGATGCGCCGTTACCTAGGTGACAGTTAATGATGTTCAATTCGTCTAATGGCTTATCCAACTCTTTTGCGGCTTCACGAGCGATGAAACGGTGAGAGGTGCCGTGTGCGCCGTAACGACGGATGCCGTTTTCTTTATATAGACGGTAAGGGATCGCGTATAGGAACGCTTCTTCTGGCATTGTTTGGTGGAACGCAGTATCAAATACAGCGACGTTCTTTAGGCCTGGGAAGTTGTGTTGTGCTGCTTTGATGCCGATTACGTGTGCAGGGTTGTGCAACGGTGCGAAATCAGAAGCATCGATGACACCTTGAAGTACAACATCATCAATCAAAGCAGAAGCAGAGAACTGCTCGCCGCCGTGTACGATGCGGTGGCCGATTGCGCCGATGTTTGCTTTTAATTCTGGCTTAGAAGTTAGGATCGTGTCGACCATAAACGCAAGTGCTTCTTCATGAGCGGCGCCTGCACCTAATTGTGCTTCGTGCTTGCCGTCCATTTTCCACTTGATGCGTGCTTCAGGCAGACCAAGACATTCTGCTAGGCCTGTTAGGTGTTCTTCACCCGATACGGCATCAACAATAGCAAATTTAAGAGAAGAACTGCCGCAGTTTAAAACTAAAACTAGCTTAGACATGAGTGATTACCTATAAACTGTCTGAATGTAAAAATATTCAATAGAATAAAAACACCAACGCGCAAATTATCTGCTTGTTCATTTCTTGTTGAACAGGCAATCTGGCTTGGCTGAAATGTTTATACGATCCATATATGAGAATTGAAGTTCTAAAATTCTGGCTCATCCTGAGGGTGCTTTCGGTTGCCATTATGATGAATAAGGGCAACAATTAGCTAAAGCGCGCTTAGGATAGCGATTGTTATTCAAGATAACAAAAACATTTTTAGGAAAGTTTAACTTTTATTAACTAAATTACGCCTAAATTTGAATTTTTATATTTTTTGTAGTTAGGTGTCTGCATGAAAGAACGATCTATCTGGCAACAATTTCGAGATGGTCAAGATTACATGACCACTTGGCCCATGCGTAAAGAATTAGCCGCGATGTTCCCAGAGCATCGTTATATTAAAGCAACCCGATTTGCTATTCGTGTCATGCCTGCTGTGGCTGTGATCAGTATTTTGAGTCAAATGGTGTTTCAACATTACTCGTCGTTACCTCAGGCGATGGTGATGGCATTATTTGCATTAAGCATGCCTTTACAGGGGCTTTGGTGGTTAGGGAAGCGCAGTCGTACCACTCTGCCACCATCATTAGCAACTTGGTATCGTGAGATTCACGGAAAAATTGTTACAGAAGGTTACGCTCTGCAGCCAATGAAAGCACAACCTCGTTATGTCGAGTTGGCTATGGTGCTTAATCGTGCCTTTAAAAAATTGGATGACACTGAATTAGAGCGTTGGTTTTAAATTTGAGTGTGGTTTTATTTGAAAAAAGCCGTTAAGTAGATACTTAGCGGCTTTTTTATTTCTGTTTTACTGTGTTTTATGCGGCGTTATCATCGCAACGGCGATGTACGCGAATCGAAAAATCCGCTTCACAATGGAAATCGTGTGCTTTGGCCAGTTGTTGCCACACTTCGTGTGGTGTTTTCCATGCAAATGGCGTCATTTGCATTAATGCGCTGGCTTCTTGACCATTTAAGGTCATGTCGTAATGCAATTGCTGATCATTGATTAACTCAAACCCATCGAGTGTTTCTGTGTTTTCATCATGAAGATGAACTTCTTTGTAAATTAATGCTTTTAATTGGTATAGGTGGCGAGGTGCTGGGCTCACTGTCACAACAATACCGCCCGGTTTAACGGTTCTTTTGAGTTCTTCTGCTTTGCATGGGGCATAAATGCGGACAATGGCATCAATACTTTGGTTATCAAAAGGTAAGCGATGGCTTGAGGCTACGCAAAAGTGGCAATCAGGGTAGCGTTTGGCGGCATAGCGCACGGCAACTTTGGCGATGTCTAAACCATGAATATTTAACTCAGCGTGTTGATCTTGAAGCTGGGTAAAGGTTGAGGTGTAGTAACCTTCGCCACAGCCAATATCCAATAATAAGGCGGAATTCTTTGGTAGGTATTGACGCAATTGTTCCAAGACACGTTGGCGCATTGGGTTGTAATGATTGGCATTAAGAAATAATCGACGGGCTTGCATCATTTCGGTACTGTCACCCGGGTTTTTTGAGCCCTTATGGTGAACAGGCAGTAGATTGACATAGCCTTCTTTAGCTTGATCAAACTGATGATTATTATCACAGCACCAACTGCGAGCTTGTGGGTGCAAGGTTTGATGACAAAGGGGGCATTGATAAGACATGTGGATACCGAACGAGTAAGAGCAAAGAAGTGGGGCATTGTAATCGTGGCTCACAGCCCCTGCAAGTTATCGCCTGCTTGAGCTTTCGATTAACTCATCAGGCGATATCAATTAGGTCGGTTTGTACTGAGCTTTGTCTAATTGGTGTTTTTGCATTCTTAGATACAGTTTTTTTCGTGGAATGTGGAGGTATTCTGCAACTTCACTAATTCGCCCAGAAAAAAGAAATAAGGCATCTTCAATGATTTTTTTCTCGTAGTTATCGAGTAAATCCTCAAGAGGACGACTCATTTGTTCGTACGATTTATGACGTTCATGCCCAGTGAGTTTTACGATGCCGATGGCGTAGAGCTCTGCCACATTTTTTAATTCTAAAACGTTATTTGGCCATGAATAACGAAATAAAATATCGGAATAAGATTTATCAATTTGTGGAATGGGTTTATCCAGTGTCTTGCAACTTAGCGTTAGAAAGTGGCGAAAAAGTGGCAATATATCCATATTGCGTTGACGCAGCGTTGGCATGCTGAATCGGGTTTGACTCAATAAATAGAAAAGTTCTGGAACTAAGGTGTGTTGTTCGACAAAGTCACTGGCTTGTCCGTCCACGATGGCGATGACACGAACATGTTTCCGATTAGTACGCTTAAGATTAATGAGGTACTCACAAAGCCACTGTTGAACCGATATGGGCATTTTTTGTGGATTATGAAGACAAATATCTCCTGCCTCAGCAGAGATTAGACTCTGTTCAAGATCCGTTGTGTATTTTAATTCTGCGCTATTAATATTGATGAAAATACGTTTAGTTACCGTAGGAAATTCTTGATGCAGTAAATGGCTAATGGTATGACGCCCTGTACCCATTTCACCCTCAATGAGTACGTCATTACCGTTAATTAAGGCTGATTTGAGCTGTTCACGAATTTTGGTTATTAAAGGGCTATTGCCAATTAAGATATCGGTGATTTTCTTTTGATGTCGTTGGCGGTTATTGATAATGGTTTGACGTCTTGGGAGAAGGACACTTAAGTTGTCTAAAAGGGCTTGAGGTTGTAAGGGTTTTTGAAAAAATTCGATGGCCCCTTGTTTGACGGCATTGATGGCTAAAGGAATATCGGCATGACCTGTAATAATAATGACTGGCAAGGTTGGATCTAATTGTTGAATTTTATCCAGTAAATCCAATCCATTCATCGCTGGCA
>CAMQZF010000029.1 GCA_947039525.1 uncultured Photobacterium sp.
GGGTATGAACCCAATGGATCTTAAGCGCGGTATCGACAAAGCGGTTATTGCTGCCGTTGAAGAACTAAAAGCTTTGTCTGTACCTTGTCTAGATACAAAAGCTATCGCACAAGTGGGTACAATTTCAGCGAACTCTGATACCACAGTCGGTAACTTGATCGCAGAAGCAATGGACAAAGTAGGTCGTGACGGTGTGATTACCGTTGAAGAAGGTCAAGCACTTCAAGACGAGTTAGATGTTGTTGAAGGTATGCAGTTTGATCGTGGTTACCTATCACCATACTTCATCAATAACCAAGAATCTGGCTCTGTTGATTTAGAAAACCCATTCATCCTATTAGTGGATAAAAAAGTTTCTAATATCCGTGAGTTGTTGCCAGCATTGGAAGGCGTTGCAAAAGCATCTCGTCCATTGTTGATCATCGCGGAAGATGTTGAAGGCGAAGCATTAGCAACGTTAGTTGTGAACAACATGCGTGGCATCGTAAAAGTCGCTGCGGTTAAAGCACCTGGTTTCGGTGACCGTCGTAAAGCAATGCTGCAAGACATCGCAGTATTGACCGCTGGTACCGTAATTTCTGAAGAAATCGGTCTAGAACTTGAAAAAGTAACGCTAGAAGATTTAGGTCAAGCTAAACGTATTGCGATCACCAAAGAAAACACTACCATCATCGATGGTATGGGTGATGAAGCAACGATTGGCGGTCGTGTTGCACAAATTCGTCAACAAATTGAAGACGCAACGTCAGATTATGACAAAGAGAAACTTCAAGAGCGCGTAGCGAAATTGGCTGGTGGTGTTGCAGTAATCAAAGTCGGCGCTGCGACTGAAGTTGAAATGAAAGAGAAAAAAGACCGCGTAGAAGATGCATTGCATGCAACTCGTGCTGCGGTTGAAGAAGGCGTAGTCGCTGGTGGTGGTGTTGCTCTTATTCGTGCAGCATCTAAGTTGACTGAGCTTGAAGGCGATAACGAAGATCAAACGGTAGGTATTCGTGTTGCATTACGTGCGATGGAATCACCACTTCGTCAAATTGTGAAAAACGCAGGCGATGAAGATTCTGTTGTTGCAAACCAAGTGAAATCTGGTGAAGCAAATTACGGTTACAACGCAGCAACTGGTGAGTACGGTGACATGTTGGAGATGGGTATTCTCGATCCAACAAAAGTAACGCGTAGTGCACTTCAATTTGCAGCATCTGTAGCTGGTTTGATGATCACGACTGAAGCTATGATCACTGATTTGCCGAAGAAAGATGCACCTGCAATGCCTGACATGGGCGGTATGGGTGGCATGGGCGGTATGATGTAATCATTCTGTTCTGAAATATCAAAAACCCGCCATTGGCGGGTTTTTTTATATTTAAAAAATAGAATAAGAATTGATCATTACAGTCGGCCAAACGATTTTATCTAAATATTATGATAATAAAGGCACTGATAAGCGCTAGAGTCTTTGATTAATTTAACGAAAAAACCGCCATAAATGGCGGCTTCTTAATGAATTCAAAGTATTATTAGCTTTGCTTAGATTTATTGGTATTGCAGGTGTCGACGACTTTTTGATGCATTCTTTTCAATGTATTCCACGATCATTCCCGCAATGTCTTTGCCTGTTGCGCCTTCAATGCCTTCTAAACCCGGTGATGAGTTAACCTCCATCACCAGTGGACCACGATTTGAACGCAAAAGATCAACGCCTGCAACCCCTAACCCCATCGCTTTGGCTGCCATAACCGCTGTTTTTCGTTCTTCAGGTGTTATACGAATCAGTGAAGCGCTACCACCACGGTGTAAATTAGAGCGAAATTCGCCTTCAGCCCCTTGTCGTTTCATGGCGGCGATCACTTTGTCACCCAACACGAAACAACGAATGTCAGCACCACCGGCTTCTTCAATGAATTCCTGAACCATAATATTGGCTTTTAAACCCATAAAAGCTTCAATGACACTCTCTGCTGCTTTATTGGTTTCCGCTAAAACGACCCCAATGCCTTGTGTGCCTTCTAATAATTTAATCACTAAAGGCGCACCACCGACCATCTTGATCAGATCGGGTACATCATCGGGTTTGCTTGCAAAGCCGGTAATCGGCATGCCAACGCCTTTACGGCTCAGTAATTGCAGTGATCGTAATTTATCGCGTGAACGTGTAATGGCAATGGATTGATTTAATGGGAATACATCCATCATTTCAAATTGACGTAAGACAGAGCAACCATAGAAGGTAATGTCTGCCCCAATACGAGGAATGACAGCATCAAAACCAATCAATTCTTCACCACCAAAATGGATACTAGGTTTGATTGAATTAATGTTCATTGAACAACGTAAGGCATTAATGATCACAGCTTCGTGACCACGTTGCTCAATGGCTTCGCGCAAACGGCGAGTCGAATATAAATTTTCGTTCTGGGATAAAATGCCGATCTTCATGGCGCTCTCACGAATAAAATGGAATCAATACAGTAAAAATAGAGGGTTACCATAACAAAATGGTGACGGACTATGCGCTGAAATCATCCTAAAATCGAGAGGTAGATCGATGATTTTTTTTATTACGACCAATAAATATGTTTATTACAAATATTTATGGTTTTGAAAGAACAATTACGCCGTATTTATTGATCGTTCCTTTGTGTTTCTGTGAGGCTTATCGTATTTATTCCAGATGAAGATCCAGCGGTGTCTTACTTGGGCGTCCACCAACTTCACGAGTCAGTTTTGGGACCAGATAGCCTGAAACTTTGGTCAGTAATTCTGACATTAAGACTTTGGCTTCATCATCAGAGACCATAAAGTGTGCGGCCCCTTGGACTTTATCCAAAACATGTAAATAATAAGGCAGAATGCCTGCTTTAAATAACGATTCACTCAATGCCATTAACTGATCTGCTGAATCATTAACACCACGAAGCAATACACTCTGATTCAATAACGTGACATTTGCTTGTTTAAGCTGTTGCATGGCCAAGCGTAATTCATCATTGATTTCATTGCTGTGATTGATATGCGTAACCAAAATCGTGTGTAAACGAGTTCCTGATAGTAACCGACATAAGTCATTCGTGACGCGAGAGGGGAGTACGACAGGAAGGCGACTGTGAATACGTAATCTTTGAATATGTGGCATTGCTTCAATACGCTCAATCAACCAGTGCAGTTGATGATCTTGAGCCATTAATGGGTCGCCTCCAGAAAAGATAACCTCTTTTAATTCGCTGTGTTCTGCAATGTAATCCAACGCGACTTGCCATTGAGTATGGCCGCCTTTATTTTCGGCATAAGGAAAATGACGACGGAAACAATAGCGGCAATTAACGGCACAACCACCTTTAATGATCATTAATACGCGGTCATGGTATTTGTGCAGTAAACCTGGAATCAAATTATCTTGTTCTTCAAGTGGATCGATCGAATAACCTTGATGTTCTTCAAACTCTTCACTAACGGGTAAGACTTGGCGTAATAAAGGATCATTGGGGTTGCCAATCTCCATTCTTTCGACAAAGCTCAAAGGTACGCGCTGTGCAAATAACCGTCGAGCTTTCAGGCCGTCTTCCCAAGGAGCAGGATCAATTTGCAACATTTCGAGCAGTTTTTCAGGCTCAGAAACTGCGTTAGCGAGATCTTTGAGCCAGTTTTGCTCAACAGATTCGGCGTTTCGGGTTATTATGTGCGACATTAAATTCAACTCGAAGATGTTAAGAGGATAGAGATGGCGTCTTTCAGCACCAATGAATTCCGCAGCGGAATGAAAATTATGCTCGATAACGAGCCTTGTGTCATTCTGGAAAACGAATTTGTAAAACCAGGTAAAGGTCAAGCGTTTAACCGCGTTAAGATTCGTAAATTGATTTCAGGCAAAGTGCTTGAAAAAACATTCAAATCAGGTGAAAGCGTTGAAGCCGCTGATGTAATCGACGTTGAGTTAGATTACTTATATAACGACGGTGAATTCTACCACTTCATGAACAATGAATCTTTTGAACAAATCGCAGCTGACGTAAAAGCAGTGGGTGAGAGTTCAAAATGGTTAGTTGAAAACAATGCTTGTACATTGACGTTGTGGAACGGCAATCCAATTGTTGTGACACCACAAAACTTTGTTGAGCTTGAAATTACAGAGACAGATCCTGGTTTGAAAGGGGATACACAAGGTACAGGTGGTAAACCTGCGACTTTGGCAACAGGTGCTGTTGTTCGTGTTCCTTTGTTCTTGCAAATTGGTGAAGTGATCCGTGTGGATACTCGCAGTGCAGAATACGTAAGCCGTGTGAAATAAACACGAGTTTAAAATATAAAAAAGGCTACTTTAGTAGCCTTTTTTTTTGCGTGTGAAAAATAGAAAGAAGATATTAATGTTAATAATGTGGCTTTGACCTCTGAAACCACAAATATCCTTTATAAATTGACGCCTTTCCATTTTTCGTTTGTTTTTTAAACGATCTGTTTCTTTTGTACCAGCATCATTTGTTCAAAAAGTAACCACACCGAACGTAAATAGTAAAAAAAAGTGATTTTTATCTATTACATTAATCTGTATTTTCGATGAATATCTATCTCAACTATTTTTGTTTCATTTGTTTCAAATTTGTTTTTGATTGTTATTTGTATAGACTTAATTTTGAAAAAAATGGTTAAATAATGCGAAATATCATGAAATTTTTTCATAAACAGACGTTTAAAAGTCTGTTTAGTGTAAAAAAAATAACCAACTAAAAACGAATAATAAAATGAATAATCATGGTCTTTAATTTTTATATATCGATAACTGCAATGTTTAATTTCATTTAAGCTGTTTTAATCAAATCAGAAATAATAAAGAATCTACTCACTGGCTGAAAACAGTAAAAAAGATTTCCATTAGAAAAAACGATTTTTTTATAGGAATAAGCGTCTCTTTTAACGGTTTTATGTCAGTTCATATTATTGGGGCGATTTTTATCTTAATTATCGCGTAGTAATAGGACAATTATAATAATGATTTGATCTTGTTTCTGCTTAAGCAGTTATTTATCAAATCTCATTGTAATTAGCCCTAATCTTTATTTGCTTTGGGTAAATATAATGGCAGCAGATAGCAAAAAAATGGGCGTTGTAGGCCTAACAGTGCTAGTTGCAGTTAACATGATGGGTTCTGGTATCATCATGCTTCCTGCAAGTTTGGCACAAGTTGGTGCAATGTCTCTTTTAGCATGGGTTATTACTTGTGTCGGCGCATTGTGTATTGCATACACTTTCTCAAAATGTGGTCGTTACTGTAAGAAAGACGGCGGCATGTCAGCATACGCTGAAGAAGCGCACTCAAAATCATCATTCTTCATCTCATCTTATACATACTACGTTTGTTTGATTATTAGTGCGGTGGCGATTGCGGTATCTTGTGTAAGTTACTTCAAACCATTCATGCCTTGGTTGGGTACTTCACCAATTCACACGTTCTTCGGTGTGTGTGCAGTATTGATCGTAACTACTTTAGCTAACTTCGTTAGTCCTAAGCTAACAGGTCAAATCTCATCTGTAACAGTATGGGGTATCATCCTGCCTGTAGTTGGTCTTTCAATCATTGGTTGGTTCTGGTTCAGCCCTGACATCCTTACTCACGCTTGGAACCCACATCACACGGGTACTGGTTCTGCAATCTCTGGCGGTATCTCACTAACATTGTGGGCTTTCCTAGGCATAGAGTCAGCGGGTGCGGTATCTGGTACTGTTGAAAACCCAGAGCGTAACGTACCAATCGCAGTTATGTGTGGTACAGCGTTCGCAGCAGTTATTTACATTGCATCGACAACTGTAATAATGGGTATTATCCCTAATACAACACTAGCAGCTTCTTCTGCACCATTCGGTTTAGTATTCAGCTACATGTTTAACCCAACAGTGGGTAACATTGTATCTCTACTATCCGTAATTGCGTGTGTAGGCTCTCTACTAGGTTGGCAGTTCACGAACGCTCAAGTATCTAAAGCAGCCGCAGATGAAGGTCTATTCCCTAAAATCTTCGGTAAAGCAACAGCAGCTGGCGTACCAGTAGCTGGTATGATCATCATGTTGATTTTGGAATTACTATTGGCCGTAATGACCATTTCTCCAAACTTAACTAGCCAATTTAACGTCTTGTTGAATCTAGCGGTGTTCATTAACATGGTACCTTACATCTTGTCTATGACTGGTGTAGAAGCACTTCTACGTCGCAACAAGGTGTCTCCTGCGGAATACAAAACAACGGCTATCGTAGGTACTCTTGCAGTTATCTACAGTATCTACGGCGTATACGCTTGTGGTCAGTCAGCTGTATTCTGGGGTTCTATTGTGACTTTCTTTGGTTATATCTTCTATGGCTTCATTGCTGCACGAGATGTAAACCTAGGTAAAGCGACTAACTAAGTCTCTTTACTTTAGTGAGGGGTTCGCCCCTCACTATTAAAACAAATTTCTATTTTACTCTTTCGACATAACCTTTACGGGTGAGATTAAATTAATCGTTCACGTTAATTTAATACCTCTTGTGTTTGGTCCGTCGGTCTTATGAAAGCCAATTGAAGAAAGCCATACTTTCTTTTTACGGGGTTAACAATGAGCAAGAACATTAACACTTTGCGTACGCTAGTTGTTTATTCAGCAAACGCTGAAAAAAACAACTTCGCTTCTCGCGCAACTGCTGAGTTAGTAGCAGAACTTCAAAGCCGTGCAGTAGAAATCGTTGCTGCTGAGTCAATTGAAGATGCAAAAGCAATCATCATGGCTTCTCAAGTAGACAGCCTAGTATTGACTCTAGAAAAAACTGCAGAAGAAATGAAAACTTCTACAGAAGAGTTAGAACTACTAGCAGTATTGGCTAAGCGTCAGAAAGACGTTCCAGTATTCCTACTAGCTGAGCGTGCTAAGACTTCAATCATCGATAACCGTAAATTGATGGAGCGTGTTGACGAGTGTTACAGCGTTCTTGAAGATACTGCAGATTTCGTTGGCGGTCGTATCCAAGCTTCAATGCTTCGTTACCGTGAAAACCTATTGCCTCCTTTCATGAAAGCAATGGTTAAATACAATGATGTACACGAGTACTCATGGTCAGCGCCTGGTCACCAAGGTGGTATCGGTTTCACTAAGACTCCAGCTGGTAATCAATTCTACCAATTCTTCGGTGAGAACTTGTTCCGTACCGATATGGGTATCGAGCGTGCAGCTCTAGGTTCTCTACTTGACCACACTGGTGCGTTCAAAGATAGCGAAGTAGAAGCAGCTAACGTATTCGGTGCACACGAGTCTTACTCTGGTATCGTTGGTACTTCTGGTTCTAACCGTACTATTTTCCAAGCTTGTGTTAAAGATGACGACATTGTTATCTGTGACCGTAACTGTCACAAATCAATCGAGCAAGGTTTGATCCTAACTGGTGCACGTCCAGTTTACTTGACTCCTACTCGTAACAGCTACGGTATCATTGGTCCAATCAGCAAGACTCAAATGTCTGCTGCGTCTATCAACGACAAGATCGAAGCGGGTATCCTAACTTCAGTTGCTAAAGACAAGAAGCCTAAGTACGCAGTAGTTACTAACTGTACTTACGACGGTCTTTGCTACAACTCTGAAGAAGTTGAAGCGCTATTGGGTGAAAGCTCAAACCGTATTCACATGGACGAAGCTTGGTTCGGTTACGCACGTTTTAACCCTATCTACAAGGGTCACTTCGCAATGCGTGGCAACCCAGCTGACCACGAAGGTCCAACTGTATTCGCTACTCACTCAACTCACAAGTTGTTGAACGCATTGTCACAATCTTCTTACATCCACGTACGTAACGGCCGTGATGCAGTAGATTTCGAACGCTTTAACCAAGCGTACATGATGCACACTTCAACTTCTCCACTATACGCAATCACAGCATCTAACGATGTTGCTACACGTATGATGGGTGAAAGCGGTGAGTCTCTAACTCAAGAAGTTATCGAAGACGCAGTAGTATTCCGTCAAAACATCGGTCAACTATTCAACGAGTACCAAGCTGAGAACGATTGGTTCTTCAAGCCTTGGAACGCAGAAACAGTAACTGAAATGGACGGTTCTAAAGTACCATTCGTTGAAGCATCTGTAGAAGCTCTAAGCACTATCCAAGACAACTGGATTCTTCACCCAGAAGACAAGTGGCACGGTTTTGACGACATGCCTGCTGACTGGTGTATGCTTGATCCAATCAAAGTTAGCTTGCTAACTCCTGGTCTTGCTGATGACGGTAGCCTATTAGAGTCTGGCGTTCCAGCTGCACTTGTAACTGCATACCTAACTCGTTTCGGTATCGTACCTACTCGTACAACTGACTTCCAAGTAATGTTCCTATTCTCAATGGGTGTTACTAAAGGTAAGCGTGACACATTGATCAACACATTGTTGTCGTTCAAGCGTCACTACGATGCAAATACTTTGTTAGACAACGTTCTTCCAGAGCTAGTAGCTTCTAACCCTGAAGTTTACAAAGGTCTTGGTATGCGTGATCTAGGCGAGCAAATGTTCGAATACCTAGTTAAGCACAACCCAGGTCAAATCTTGAACGTTGCTTACTCAACTCTACCAGAAATTAAGATCAAGCCACGTGATGCTTACCAACACATCGTTGCTAACGACGTTGAAAGCGTACCAAGCAACAAGCTTGCTGGTCGCGTAGCGGCTCACTCTGTGATCCCTTACCCACCAGGCATCCCAATGATCATGGGTGGTGAGTGCTTTGGTAACGAAGATAGCCCACAAATCCAGTACTTGATGGCTCTAGAAGCATGGGATGCTAAATTCCCTGGTTTCGAGCACGAGACTGAAGGCGCAGAAGAAGAAGACGGTATCTTCCACGTTCTTTGTATCAAAGAATCTGCACTATAAGTTAACCGCTCCTTTGAGCATTTAACTTAGAGATTGAGGCACAGCTTAAGCTGTGCCTTTTTTTATGCCTGAGTTTTATGAGATGACGACAGTCTGCTGTGTCCTTTCTGATGAGGATAACGTTAGGGAAGCTCTCTAATGGGAGATAAGCAAAACACGAGATAAGCGAATAAAGAGTGATTTAAGTAAGAATAAGACGTTGGTTTTGCTAGAAGAATTCGGAAAGCTATGTAAGTCAAAAAAGAGAATGAAAAGCATCAATTGGTATGATTTAGGTGTGGCTTAACGCTTTCCTTTAGTGCTCAGGATATGTTTCTTCTTAATAAGGACTCTTCTGTTGGCTTAAGGAAGTCACACAGAGTTTAGATTTGCTAAAACCCGTTCAATCTTGCTCTTTCTGTAATAGAGACATATAAGAAGCATAAAAAAAGCACCGCGAACGGTGCTTTAGTTAATTAGAAGAATAGCGCTTTATTACTTGATCATAAAGACAAAAATAATGGCTAATGCAGACACTAAGAAAGCTGCCGCATAACACGCGATTTTTCCGACCACACCCGTGTGCAATTTCAGATCATGCATGCCGTGATGTAAGCGATGCATGCCATGCCACATGGGTAGCGCAAGGCTGGCAATGATGAATAACCCACCAATCCAACTGGTCGCAAAATCGGTGACTCTTGCGTAGCTTAATGTTTCTGGTGATAAAATACCCAGTGGTACTAAAATGCCGAGAATCAGTACGGTCACAGGGGTGACCATAGCAAACCAAGTACCGCCAGCACCGAACAGACTCCACCAAACGGGCTCATCTGAGCGTTGAGGATTACGATTAATCATGGGAGTCTCCTTAGACTACAATCAGGGCGATCACAGTGATCACGGCAACAACAGCCCACTGCCCAAGGACGATCACTTTTTTGTCAACAGGCTTGCCTTTGATTTGAATGGGTACTACTTGTGGCATCATGCTGAAATAGGTTTGTGCGTGAAATAAACTGCCTAACAGCGCCAGAATATTAATGATAATAACAATGGGATTTGCCATGAAATGCAGCCAAGAATCCCAAGATTCGGCACCACGAACTAAGCTGCCTAAACCAAAAGTTAAGCAGATGGTGAAGAAAATCATGGGTAAAACGGTTGCTTCACGAAGCATGTAAAAGCGATAAAAAGGGGACTTCATCCACCAAGTGCGCTTCATTTCACGCACATACGGTTTACGATTGCTCATCCTTAGCTCTCCTGAGGTTTGATCATGGCAATTAAGAAGTCTTTTGTTGACTCAACTTTGCCTTGGTTAACCGCCGCGGCTGGATCAACGTGCTTTGGACACACTTCAGAGCAATAACCAACAAAAGTACAACCCCAAGCCCCATTTTCGCCATTGATGAGTTTCATGCGCTCCGCTTTACCATGATCACGACTGTCTAAATTGTAGCGATGTGCCAGGGTCAGTGCAGCAGGGCCAATAAATTCGGGATTTAAACCAAATTGTGGGCAAGCGGAATAACACAAACCACAGTTAATGCAGTTGGCAAATTGTTTATATTTTGCCATTTGCTCTGGAGTTTGATTATTGGGGCCATCTTCTGGACGGCGATCATTGCCAATAATGTATGGCTTAATTGCTTCCAAACGCTCGATAAAAGGCGTCATGTCAACGATGAGATCTTTCTCAATGGCAAAGTTAGCTAAAGGCTCAATTTTCACGCCTTTTGGATAATCACGTAGGAAGGTTTTACACGCCAATTTCGGCACATTATCGACCATCATGCCGCAGGAGCCACAAATTGCCATACGGCACGACCAACGATAAGCGAGATCTTTATCCAAATAATCTTTGATATAACCCAGTGCGTCTAAAATCGACATGGTGGTATTAAAAGGCACATCGAACGTTTGAAAATACGGTTCAGTGTCTTTCATTGGGTCATAACGCAGAATCTCGACTTTTTGAATGCGAGTATCTGTCATTGTGCTTGCTCCTTATTTTGAGCGTCGGCTTGTTCTTTGGCAGCAGCTTCATCAGCGGCAGCACCGTATAGGCGAGCTTTGGGTTGAGATTTGGTAATGGTAACGTCCCCGTATTCAATACGAGGTGCCGCATCGCCATTGTAATAAGCCAAAGTATGCTTGAGATAATTCACATCATCACGTTCGGTACAACCTTCGTCTAAGCGTTGATGCGCTCCACGAGACTCGCGACGTAAAATAGCGGAACACGCCATTGATTCAGCAACTTCCAATCCATAGCCAATTTCAATCGCATACAACAGATCAGTATTAAAGACTTTGCCTTTATCTTTAATGCTGATTTTTTTGAAGCGTTCACGCAGCTCAGCCAGTTTATCAATGGTGGTTTGCATCAAATCTTCTTGACGGTAGATGCCGCAACCTGCTTCCATGGTATGACCCATTTCAGTACGGATCTCAGCCCAGTTTTCATCGCCTTCCTGTGCCAATAGCGCATCAATGCGATCTTGAACCGCTTGCATTTGCGCTTCAATGGCTTGGTCATTCCAGTTTTGGAATTCTTGAGCACGTTTAGCCGCATTTTCGCCAGCCACACGTCCAAAGACGACCAACTCGGCTAATGAATTTGATCCTAAGCGATTCGCACCATGCAAACCGACTGAAGAACACTCTCCAACGGCAAATAATCCTTTAATACAGGTTTCATTCTGAGCATTCGTTTCAATGCCACCCATGGTGTAGTGCACGGTTGGGCGAATAGGAATCGGCTCTTTTGCGGGATCAACATTGACGTACGCTTTTGCTAATTCACAAATGAAAGGTAGGCGCTCATTCAGGTATTCTTCGCCTAAATGACGAAGATCCAGCATCACAACATCACCCAGCTCGTGTTTGATGGTATTGCCCTTTTGCTGTTCATGCCAGAAGGCTTGGGACACTTTGTCACGAGGACCCAATTCCATGTATTTGTTCTTCGGCTCACCAATTGGGGTTTCAGGTCCCATGCCATAGTCTTGCAAGTAACGATAGCCGTCCTTATTGACGATAATACCGCCTTCGCCACGACAGCCTTCCGTCATCAAAATACCCGTGCCCGGTAAGCCCGTTGGGTGGTATTGGATAAACTCCATGTCACGCAACGCCACACCATGACGGTACGCCATTGCCATACCATCACCCGTGACAATGCCGCCATTGGTATTGCAATTGTAAACGCGACCCGCGCCGCCCGTTGCTAAAATAACGGATTTGGCTTTAATACAAATCAACTCACCCTCAGCCATATGAATAGCCACTAAACCTTGCACTTGATTGTCGACAACCAAAAGATCGACCACAAAGTATTCATCAAAGCGTTGAATTTTTTCATATTTGATTGAGGTTTGGAATAGGGTATGCAGCATGTGAAAGCCCGTTTTATCCGCTGCAAACCACGTACGTTCAACCTTCATTCCACCAAAACGACGGACGTTGACTTCACCATTGTCTTTACGACTCCAAGGACAGCCCCATTGTTCCAGTTGGGTCATCTCTCGCGTTGCATTTTTAACAAAGTATTCGACAACGTCTTGTTCACATAACCAATCACCGCCACCCACTGTGTCATTAAAATGATTATCTAAACTGTCTTCGTCTTTGATCACAGCGGCTGCACCACCTTCGGCTGCCACTGTGTGTGATCGCATTGGGTACACTTTTGAAATTAACGCAATATCCAAATCTGGATACGCTTCGGCGGCAGCAATCGCAGAGCGCAAACCTGCGCCGCCCGCGCCAACAATAGCGATATCTGTGGTTAAAATTTTCACGCTTATCCTCCGAAGATAAGACAGCAACTAAAGAAGTAGGAAACAAACCCACATATATGAAAACTCTGCTGATAATTTTATTAAAATCATCACAAAGTTAATTTGATTTAGACGCCTTTTTTTAGGTGGTAAGGGTAAGTTTACGCAGTAAATTAAACCTTTGTGATTATTGTCACAATAATTGATTTAACGGTAACCACTTGAAATATTGCATAAAATGATTGGTTGTGAATTTATGTGGATGCTATTTAGTCTTGTGTTTTACTTCATTTGTCTTAAAAAAGTATCGTGTTTACTTTGTTATAAAGAAGAAAAGAGAAGATAAAAACGAGCGAAATGAACACTAACCCAGCCAAAATGTCACTATGGTAAACTGCGTAAAATTTTCATTTGGATTTAATCATGTCTTTATCTTGGCAGCCAACCGCAAGCATTGATCAATTACGTCAACGTGCTCGTTTATTAGCAGATTTACGTCAGTTTTTTTCACAACGCGATGTTCTTGAAGTCGAAACACCCGCAATGAGTCAGGCAACGGTGACAGATGTTCATTTGTGTGCTTTTGAAACTCAGTTTGTTGGTCCTGGTTATGCTCATGGGCAAACCTTGTATTTAATGACCAGTCCAGAGTTTCACATGAAGCGTTTATTGGCTGCTGGGAGTGGTGCTATTTATCAAATTGGTAAAGCGTTTCGCAATGAAGAATCGGGTCGTTACCATAATCCAGAATTTACCATGTTGGAGTGGTATCGCCCTGGTTTTGATCATCATGCTTTGATGGATGAAATGGATGAATTATTACAGCTTATTTTACAATGTGGCATCGCTGAGAGAATGAGTTATCAAGAGGCCTTTTTACAGGTTTTAAAAATATGCCCATTAGAATCCTCATTGGCGGAACTAAAAATGGTCGCTGCACAATTAGGCTTAAGTGATATAGCTGATCCAGAAGAAGATCGAGATACGTTATTACAGCTTTTATTTAGCATTGGAGTCGAGGCTAAAATTGGGCAAGATGTTCCTGTTTTTGTGTATGACTTTCCGGCTTCGCAAGCGGCATTAGCGCAAATAAGTCCAAAAGATGCCCGTGTTGCTGAGCGATTCGAAGTGTATTTTAAAGGCATTGAATTAGCGAATGGTTTTCATGAACTGGCCAATGGGAATGAACAGTTAGCACGTTTTGAAGCTGATAACCGTAAGCGTATTGAAATGGGGCTACCAGAACAGCCGATTGATCTTCATTTGGTTGAGGCACTTCGAGCAGGATTTCCCGATTGTGCTGGTGTGGCTGTGGGTATTGATCGCTTAATCATGTTAGCACTTGGTCATGATCACATTGATACTGTCACTGCTTTTCCAATTAACATTGCTTAGTCAATAAATATAATAGTGAGTACTCACTATTATTATACGCTAATAAAAAGGAGCCTAAGGCTCCTTTTTATATCAATGGTTATCGTTCAATAGGCAATAGAACGAAGGCTTAGTTTTTCCACTTAGCGTAAGCTTGCCCCATTTCTGTTTTCACATTGAGATTCATCTGTTCAACGAACTCAACAGCATTACGTGGGAATAGGTTAATCACCGTTGAGCCTAATTTAAAGCGACCCATTTCTTCGCCTTTCTTCAACGTAATCGCTTCTTCACCGCCGCATGGGTAATGCCAACGACGCACAGCATCCCCTTGAGGTGGCGTGATCGTACCTGCCCAGACGGTTTCAATGCTACCAACAATGGTTGCACCCACTAAGATCTGTAGGAAAGGACCGTGTTCTGTATCAAAGACACACACAACACGTTCATTACGAGCAAATAGGTTAGGTACATTTTTGGCGGTTAATGGGTTCACTGAAAATAGATCGCCAGGAATGTAGATCATTTGGCGCAATGTACCATCACACGGCATGTGCACACGGTGATAGTCACTTGGTGATAAATACAAAGTCGCAAAGTCACCACTGATAAACTCATCAGCTAATGTTTGATCGCCACCGACCAAGTCACAGATCTCAAAATAATGCCCTTTGGCTTGAAATAAGAGATCTTCTTTGATTGAGCCAAATTGACTCACACACGCATCAGCAGGATGCGAAAGGGTATTAGGCTCTTCATCAATTGGGCGCGCGCCATATTTTAATTCACGCACAAAAAAATCATTAAACGTCTTGTATGACTCAGGTTTTGAGTTTAATGCTTCTGACATGTTGACGTTGTATTGACCAATAAACCAGTTGATCACCATAATCGTGACTTTTCCGCCTTCTAAAGCGGCTAATTTTCCCATAAAACGCGTAAGAGCATGTTTCGGTGCGCAGTACTGCAAACCGATTTTTAATTTATCTAGCACGTGATGTCTTCCGAACTGTAGAACAAAAAAAGAAGACGCTGAAAAGCGCCTAATCGCGTAATTCTGAGTAAGTTATCATAATCAATTAAAGAGGAAAATCCAGTTAGAATCTGGTTAATAAAATGGAGTAAAGAGGCGATGACGCCTCTTATTTTTAATTGACTTTATTGCGAGAAAACTGACGATTAGCCACATTTTCAGACATGGTTTCAATAATTCGATGATAACTGTTGTAGCGTTCAACCGAAATTTTACCGTTTTCCATGGCTTCTCGAATCAGACAGCCTGGATCTGCTTTGTGGGTACAATCTCGGAACTTACAGCCACCTAAGAACTCTCGAAACTCAACAAAGGATTCCGTGACTTGCTCAGGCTCTAGATGCCATAAACCAAACTCTCGTACTCCAGGAGAATCCACTAAGTCACCACCGGCTGGGAAGTGATAAAGACGTGCTGCGGTCGTTGTATGCTGTCCCAGTCCTGAGTTTTCAGAGACATCGCCAATATCTGCATTTACTTCTGGCATTAAGGCGTTAACAATACTGGACTTACCGACACCTGATTGACCAACGAAGATATTAATGTGACCTTTTAGATCGTCTTTTAGCTGGTCTAGGCCTTCACCAGTATTTGTACTAATAAGGCGCAATTCATAACCAATACGTTCGTATAAGTGAAGTATCTCTTCTACCTTTAAACGTTCAGAGTCACTTAATAAATCGACCTTATTTAAAACAATGAGTGGTGGAATGCCAACGGTTTCCGCTGCAATTAAGTAGCGGTCGATCAGCATTAAAGACAGCTCAGGCAAAACAGCCGACACAATAATGATGCGGTTTACGTTAGCAGCGACAGGTTTAATACCATCATAATAATCAGGACGAGTCAGCATCGAGGTACGTTCATGTACCGCTTCAACAACCCCTGAAATACCATGAAGCTTTTCAATACCAGGACGCCAGACAACACGGTCACCGGAAACCAAGCTTTGAATGCTTCGACGTAAATTACAACGATGGATAACACCAGTTTCAGGATCTTCAACATCCGCGTGTTGACCAAAACGTGTTATCACTAGGCCTTCACGAGCGGACTCCAATAAAGATTCATCCCATTGAACGTCTTTTTTTTCACGATTTAATCGTTTGTCTTGGTTAGAGCGAACACGGCGGCTCTGACCTTGAGTGAGTTTCTTCTTTTTTGTCACAGAATAGACTTCGCTTAAGTTTGGCTTTCTGAATAAGGTAAGTATGATACATTCTTTAGTCATAAAATAGGCAATAATCCCATGACGAAGAACGATCAGAATTTAATTTGGATCGATTTAGAAATGACTGGGTTGAACCCCAACACTCATAAAATCATTGAAATCGCGACCATCGTCACTGATGCCCAATTGAATATTCTCGCGGAAGGACCGGTTCTTGCCATTCATCAATCCGATGAAGAATTAGCAAAAATGGACGACTGGTGTACTAACACACATACAAATAGTGGATTGGTTGCACGAGTAAAAGAAAGTACGTTAACGGAAGACGATGCCGTACAACAGACCATTGAGTTCTTAAAGCAGTGGGTGCCTGCGGGGGTTTCACCGATTTGTGGCAACAGTATTGGGCAAGATCGTCGTTTCTTGTATCAACACATGCCTGAGTTAGAGCAGTATTTTCATTATCGTTACTTGGATGTGAGTACGATCAAAGAGCTAACGCGTCGTTGGAAACCAAGCTTATTGGATGGATTGCAGAAAAAAGGCACTCATTTAGCCTTGGATGATATCCGTGATTCTATTGCTGAACTGCAATATTATCGTGAGCATTGTTTCACTATTTGATTTAATTGATGATAAAATAATCGCTTGAACACAGATTTGCAGATTTCCCTATTGCATCTGCAAATTTTCCTCGTATAATGCGCAACCTCGAAAGGCAATAATCAATTAGATTTCCTTTCGTTGATGGACGCGGGATGGAGCAGTTTGGTAGCTCGTCGGGCTCATAACCCGAAGGTC
>CAMQZF010000030.1 GCA_947039525.1 uncultured Photobacterium sp.
TCTCTTTATCATTTTCAGATAATAAAATTCTGCCATCTAAATCTAATTGATTAAACAGGTGAAGAGTCACATTCCCTTTAATTTCTATTTTTCCTGTATTACCAATACGAAGATGGTTAATCCAATATTGCCCTTCATTTAAAATTAATGTTCCATCTACCCATACAGATGGATGACCAGCAGCAGAGTAACTCCAATAAATGCCTTTTTTCCAAATTGAGTGGGGAAAAATATGTGTTGTTCATTATTAGAAATAATAAACTGTTCACTTACCTCTGAAGCAAAAGGTAACGGATTCCAGATTAATTTCAGCGATTCAGCCATAGGGCCATTTAATGAACAAGATCCAACACCATTACCACAATCACCGCCTTGTTGAATGACATCATTTGGAAATGGTAATGTCTTATTAGAAAACCCCAATTCACCATTATAAGCATTTAAAATTTGAGCATATTTACGACCAGTATCCGTACATTGATAATCCATCGTAATTTGATTCTTTTCATTCCCTTTCCATGTTTGAGCAGGTCCAGGAAAAATATCGCAATAACTCAATGAGGTGGCTTTTGCATCCCCCATCATCCAACCAAAACAAACACACATAATAACCAAGCCAAACACTCGACTGACTTTGTGCTTCATTCTTAACTTCCTTGTGGCAACCCTTGTACTAAGGATTCTTGAACTCGTGTCACCGCAAAACGTCCCGTTCCGCATTGCGCCGTACTTTCTAATCGATAATAACGATGGGAGCCTTCAATTTCATCGCCGATCACCGCCTGGCAACTCACCATAATAGAACATTGATGAAACCGCTCCGGTGATAAGGGAAAAGGCATTTTAGGCTCACACACAGCCAATGCTCCATGTAATGGCAGCACTTGAGTTAATCCCCATTCCATTCCGCTATGAGCAGCCCACCATGCACGTGTACTGATCACTTCTTGAGTCGTCATCTGTTGTTGGGTGGTTTTCATCGACAACAAACTCGCACTCAATAACCCCATCACCACCACCAGAAATATGGCGACAATCAAAGCACTACCCGCTTGCCGATGTGAAGACAAAACTCTACGCCCCATTTAATACCTGTATATCATGACGGTACAACGAGGATTCTTCCTCTGTTCCAATGTCAAAAACGACATTAATTACCCCATAAGGATTAAATGCCGCTCCTTGACCCACAAATTTCCCCGATAAAGGCACGATTCGATCCGCCATCACCACATGCTGTAAACTTTTCGTCTGCCAACCAACCTCTTGAGATCGAATCAATTGATCTTTCTCAAAACACCAAGTGACTTTTTGTTGATAACCATAAATACGTTGCCCAGAAGAGCCAGCAAAGAAACGGACCTCATTGGGAAATTCTACCGTTAACCACTGATCACTCTGGCGAACGGTTATTACGGGTGCGGAATACACTCGATCTTCAGATTCCAACACATTAGGCAATAAATCAGCGGCTGTCATTGGCTGAATAGTCACACGATATTTCACTGACGATGTCGAATTTAGTTCAACCTTTTGTGCCAGCAATAATGTTAACGTTTTTATCGAATTCATTGCCGTTAAGTTTTCATCAGGAACAGAACTAGAACTAGAACTAGAAAAATATCGCCCAGAAAAGGCAATTGGCGTGTACGATAAACACTGACCATGATGAGTAATTTCTAGACTATTAGGTACTGCGTGTCGTAATTCACGGCTCAATCGCTCAATCACAAAACGTCCCTGACCTTGATATTCAGTACGATCTTTCGTAAGCGAATACCCATCAATTCCATAACGCAAATAATGGCCTAACCCTACAGATAAGACCGCCACAACCACCAATGTAAGCACCAACTCAATCAGTGTCATGCCTTGGTGACGCGAAGCCCTCATCAATAATTGCTCCGATAGGCTGAAAACACATACGAACCATAACGACCCACATCAACCGTCACATCAATTCGCTTATGACGAGAAGAAATAATCGGACGATTCAAGGATCCAATCGAAGGCTCCGGTTGGCTATGTGTAGCAATCTCACCATCTAATGCCTTATCGTAATAAACGGCAACATCAACCAAGAAATTCGCGTAATCCTCTGCTTTTTCTTGACCAACCGCATCGCTCAACACATAAGCGGGTTGGCTCAAACAGGTTCGCCCCGCCCCTGCCCAGCAACCAATGTAATCATCCACATCGTTAAACACAGCCTTCATTGCTATCGAGCCAGAGAAATCCTCCTCTAACCCTAAACTCTCTGAACAAAGAGGCATGCCCGTATCATTACATCGATCTTGCCCACCATTGGGATCGCTAAATTGATCAAAGCCACGTGCCATAATGTCATTCAAAAACGCATTCCCCAATGCCGCTGCACGCGCTTGATAATGAGGAGTTGCTGAGGCGGTAAACTGAGGCACTAAAAAGCGTGTAAACCCTAATAACCCAAACGCTAACACCACCATCGCGAGCACGCTTTCAATTAAGGTAAAACCGCCAATATTGTTTTTCATCACGAGCACTCACTCGCTGAGATAAACCCTTCAGCATTCACACACATGACTGCCGATTGCGAAGTATCTTGTGTACTGGTTATCCCAATTTGACACCCTTCCCCCAAACACAAACGCACATTGTGTTGATTCACCGGTCGACCCCAGCCATCAAATCGAAAAATAGATGAACCGAGCGCTGGCGTAATGGAAAAAAGAACGTGATCGAATGTCCCTGAAAGGGTTGAACAATCGGCCACGTTTACGCCTAAAAGAGGACCCGACACAGCTACCCCCTCTAGCGTCACACACTGTCCATTCATTTGTTGCCATTGAATCAATCGCATCACTCCCACAGCTTGATCACGCACCACACTGGCTGAAAATGACGATTTTCCTAACCACAAACTTTGCGTACTGATCGCAACAATGCCGACAATAATTAACACAGCAACCAGTTCAACAAGAGTAAATCCATCAGCGTTATTGAATCGCATCCAACATATTCCACATTGGGAGAAAAATGCCCATTGCCATAAGCAGCACCATACCCGCCACAATCGTCAATAAAATCGGTTCAATTCGAGCGGTTAACGTTTGCAGTTCATAATCCACTTCTCGATCGTAAAAATCCGCCACTTCTAACAGCAACGCATCCACTCGTCCCGTTTCTTCGCCCACTGAGATCATTTGTAATACGAGAGGGGTAAAAATGGTCGTTTGCTCCGCCATGATCGAAATAGAATAACCCGCTTCAATGCCTTGCTTCATCATCAACAAACGTTGCTCTAAATACGCATTATCCAGCGCATCGGCCGACATTTGTAGCGCCTGATGCAAAGGCACACCCGCTTTAAGCATTAAAGAAAAAGTATGAGAAAAGCGCGACAACAAAGCGCGATGAACAATAGAACCCATAATCGGAAAATGCAGCGTGAGTCGATCCCACTGTAAACGTCCAGCCACCGATCGACGCCAAAAGTGAAATCCAACGCCAGTAAGCACAGCCCCCAGCACTAACCCCCACCAATAATTGACAAAAAAATCAGAGGTCGCAATCAGAGTCCGAGTCGCCCATGGCAAAGCCACGTCAAAACGCGCAAAAATATGCGTAAATTGAGGAATCACTTTTAAATTTAAAATCGTCATTGCTAACAACAACGCCAACAAGACAAAACTGGGATAACGCATGGCTGAACGCACACGTCGACGCGTCATCATTTCCTGTTCGTAATAATCCGCTAATTGCGATAAGGATTGATCCAAACGCCCCGTATTCTCCCCCACATGAATCATCGCTATAAACAAGGTGGGAAAAACCTTCGTATGAGGTTTCATGGCCACAGACAGTGCCGTGCCATTGGTTAAATCGGCACTGATCGCCTGTAATGCAGAGACTAATAAAGGATCACGACAGCTCTGAGCTAAGCCTTTTACCGCTCGTAATAAAGGGATACCCGCTTTGGTTAAACTAAAAAATTGACGACAAAACATCACTAAAATAGGCAAAGGGACACGACGTTGTAAAACCCCACGATGCCAACGTAAAGCACGTGATTCACCACCGCCTCGCTCAATACGCAGCGGTGTAATGCCTTGCTGAAATAATAATCGGGCCGCTTCATCCTGATTTTGTGCAAACAGCGTCCCTATTTGTGCAATACCTTGTCCATTACGACCCTCATAACGAAAGGAGAACAAGGTGCTACTCATTGCTTTCACACAACATCATGACTTCCGATAAACTGGTTTTTCCATCCAGTGCCAATGCCAGCGCGGAAGAAGATAAAGAAATAAAAGTCGAACTTTTCAATGCCAGCTCGGTGAATAACACCGAATCATTGTTACGAAGTGCGGCCATCATGTCGCGATCAAGATCTAAAAACTCAAACACCCCCTGCCGCCCTTTGTATCCAGTAAAATGGCAATGCTGGCACCCGGTTCCTGACACAAAAGAATGAGATTGATGCTCGGGAAAACGCCGTGCCAACCACGACATCATATCGTCGGTTAACCTCTCAGGTTGCCCACACTCATCACACACACAACGCACCAATCGCTGAGCAATAATGGCTTTGACACTGCTTGCCACCAAATACCCCGGTGCTCCCATATCCATTAAACGCAGAGCACTGTCAATGGCTTGATTCGTATGCAATGTGGACAGCACTAAGTGACCCGTTAAAGCCGAACGTAAACCAATTTCAGCCGTTTCTTGATCTCGCATCTCTCCCACTAGAATCACATCGGGATCCTGACGTAAAAACGTACGTAACGCCGTAGAGAAATCTAAACCAATCTTGGTATTCACTTGCACTTGATTGACCCGTGGTAAACGGTATTCCACCGGATCTTCGATCGTCAATAATTTTCGCCCCGGCACATTTAACTCATTTAATGCGGCGTATAAGGTTGTTGTCTTACCCGATCCCGTGGGACCCGTGACTAAAATCATGCCGTGTGGGCGACGCAATTGATGACGAAAGCGCTGCAGCATCGATTCTGGCATTCCCACCTGATCCAGATCCAAAATGCCTGTCGATTGATTCAATAAACGCATCACGACCGACTCACCGTACTGCACTGGCAAGGTTGAAATACGCACATCCAATGATTGATCACGAATCTGCATAGGAAATCGCCCATCTTGCGGCAATCGTTTTTCCGCAATATCCAATCCACTCATCAGTTTTAAACGCAAAACCAAGGCTGAAGCGATGGTTGTTTCCTTCAAAATCGTTTCTTGCAACTGCCCATCAATGCGCTGACGAATCCGTAAAACATGCTCATCAGGCTCAATATGAATGTCCGATGCCCCCATCTGTACCGCATCTTCAAACAACGAGTGAATCAATTTCGCAATAGTCACATCGTCGTTGTCATCCAACATCACCCCAAAATGGGTTTCAGAGTGAGCTTGATGCTCGGAACTTAATTGCTGAGCAAAAGAGGCAATAGCCTGAGTTCGACGATAATAGCGATCAAAGGCTATTAAGAGCTGATTTTCAGCACAAATTAATAAGTCAATCTCATAACCATGAAGCAACTGATACAGTGTTTCTTGAGCCACCAAATCGGCAGGATCACTCATTACCACACGCACCTGTTTTTGATGACAACCAATCACTAAAGCACGAAGACGACGCGCTTGTACTTCGGGCAATAAACTCACCGCATTTACATCAATCGACAAACGATTCAGATTCACTAACGGTAAATTCAGTTGATGAGACAAAAACGACAGCATTTGCGTTTCAGACAAACAGCCCATCTGCATCAAACAGTCCCCCAATTTAAAGCCCGTTGCTTGCTGCTGAATTAATCCGGCTTGTAATTGATCTTCGGTGATAATGCCTTCTTCAACCAACAAATCCCCCAAACGCTTTCGTAATCGAATTGGCATAATGCTTTCCTTGCGGTTTAAATTAAGACGTTAACATCGCTAATCGTTGTTGAATGAATCTCTGTGATGAAGCAGACAAACTCGATAACGATACGGCTTGCTGATACGCTGTAATAGCTTGTGATTTTTGCTGATCACGCTCAAACGCAATGCCCAGCCCCATCCACCACGCTGATTTCGGTGTAAACTGCGCTAATAAACGCTGATAACTGTCAATTGCCACTCGATTGTTTTTTTGCTCCTGAGCCAGCGCCCCACGCATCACTAAGTACCCCTCAGACATGCCGTTAAACTCGGGTAATAAAGCACTCAAAGCTAAGTTGGATTGTCTTTCTTGTTGCCACAACTTCGCTAAGGTCAAATGCAAAATAGGTTGCCCAAACTGCGTTGCGTTTAATCCGGATTGCAAAGTATCAATCGCAAAGCTGACATCACCTCGTCCATAAGCAACAGCCGCCAAACGTTGACGAATGACTTCCGATTTCGGAGACAAGATTAATGCAGAGGTCAATAACGTAAATGCCTTTTCACTGTCGCCAGAATCTAACGCAATTAATGCTTGTTGATAGGTGTTTTCCGCCATCTCTGCTGACGTTGGTATCGTTTCAATTATCGAAAAATCAACAGGGGGATCCATCAACCCCTCGGGTGTACCCACTAAGTCACTTTTAGACTTTTGATTTTGATTTTGATTTTGTGAAGCATCCAGCCTTATCGATGACACATCATTAGAGTCTGTAAGACTCAGTGTGAAGTGCTGTGGCTTATTCTCAACCACCTTAGACGCGGTAATTGCTCCATCACGTTTATCAACACGCATTTGAGGTAACTCCGTCAATTCAGAGTCTGATAAAGTCGATGTAAAATCTGTTTTATCATCCAGCATTGATTCACTGGATGGCGTTTGGTGAATGGGTAGCGATGCCATAATTCGTTGTTGAGAGGCTTTTGAAACTGGCATAACCCGATGTGTTGGACTCTCGATTGATGACACAGATTCGACTGTTTCTGACACTATCACTGATGGCGCTGTTACAGACGAATCAACAAACCACAATGTCCACACACCCCAACCAGCAATCCCCAATAATACGGCGCTGACGCTTAATCCTAGCCACAATCGATGTGCTTTTGGCAGTGGATCAACAATGGCTTCGATCAAAGGAGGTAAGCCGTCATTCCCACAGCGCTGTTGCTGAGCTAATACATGCAATTGTCGATTTAACGCACTCATCAGCGAACCCACCGCCACCAGCCCAAACATCGCCAGTTGGGTTGCACCGCATGACGGGTACTGCGAATTGCAATCATTAAATCCCGATCACTCACTCGAGAGCCACGACGCGCACACGTCACTAACAACGATTTATGGCAAAGTTGATTAATCAAACGAGGAATCCCTTTACTGGCACGCCAAATAAATCGACATTGGCGTATCGAAAAAAGACGATGCTCCGCTCCTGAATTCTGCAAACGATGCGAAATAAACGACAACGCTTCCGCTTCCGTAAGCGAACGCAATTCTGCCCAAAACCACACGTTGTTCTAACTGACGTAACTGTGGTGTTGCCAATCGTTGGGCTAATTCTGGTTGTCCAAGTAACACAATATGCAGTAATTTTTCTTGTTCTGTTTCTAAGTTTCCCAATAAACGCAGTGCTTCTAACGCTTCATCTGGCAAAGCTTGCGCTTCATCGACTAACACCAACACTCGTCGTCCGATCATACGGCGCTCAATCAACGCCATTTGAAGCTCACTGATCGTTTGAGTTGGCAATACAGAGTGACTGACTACCGCCAATTCGTTCGCCACACATTGTCGTAATTCTTGAGCACTCAATGCGGGAGTCGGTAAATACACCAAATCCACATCATTCGGTAAATAACGCATCAAGATACGACACACCAAGGTTTTTCCTGTGCCAACCTCGCCACTGATGTGCATGATGCCTTCATTCATCGATAATCCAGCCAACACCATCTCAATGGCTTCTAAATGCGGCGATAAAGGCTGAAATAAAGAAACATTGGGCGTTAAATGAAACGGTAATTGTGTGAATCCAAAGTGCGCCTGATACATCCTTTACCTCGACTCAGGAAACCAATCTTGCAATAAACGCTGAGAGCGTTGTAATTCTTGTGACCACGTTTGATCCGTGACAACCGTCGGTTTTAACAAAATGACCAATTCCGTTTTTTGACTGATTTTTTTCGTATTCCGAAACGCGTGCCCCAGCACCGGAATATCCCCTAACAACGGTATTTTTGAGACTTGATCATGAGTCGAGGATTTCATCAAACCACCAATTACCACCACATCACCCGATTGAGCGTAAATGACCGAATCGGACTCACGAATCGCACTTTTGGCTAAGGGCAGATCATAGGTACCAAACTGATCCCCTAATTGGATCGACAAATGGTCGGTGCTGACTTCCACCACAGTGGGGTGCACATGCAGTAATACGCCACCACGATCATCAATTTGTGGCGTCACATCCAAAGAAATCCCAGAAAAGAAAGGCGTCAGCGTAATATCCGGCGAACTGGTCCCACCATCGGATGTCACATCCCCCCCTTGAATATCGGTCACAAAATACTGATCTCCTCCAACTTTAATGACCGCTTTTTGGTTATTGGCAGCGGTCACCCGTGGGCTTGACAGCACATTCAAATCGCCTTGCACCTGTAAAAACTGCAAGACGCCTTCAAAATTGCCATCTTTGATCGTAATGTTGGTTTGCCCTCCCAAGCCTTGGCTACCCAGCAACACCACGTTCATCGCCGTTGTTCCCACTGTAATTCCTGTATTTCCTAAACTTTGGGTTAAATTTTTCCATTGGATACCTTGTTGATAACCATCATTCAAAGTCACCTCTAAAATCTTTGCTTCTAATACCACTTGACGTTTCAAACGACGCTGTGCCACACCGAGAAAATCTTTAATTTCTCGTAATTCATCGGGAAACGCACGAACGGTAATCACACCCGCTTGCGGCGACACAACGACACTTCGCCCTTCTCCTGTTCCGACCATCGCGGAAAGGGTTTCATCCAATTGCGCCCAAAAATCGCTTTTCGATTCAGTTTGAATGCGAGTACCACCCGCTTCCACGGTATCGCCACTCTCTTGGTTAACCATAGAACCACTGCTCACCGTCGTTAATGAACGCCCCTCACGGGTTAACTGCAAGTAATCAACAGGCAACACTTCCGTTCGCAAGCTGGCGGGTAAAATACGAATCATCTTACCGACACGTTGAATCTGATAACCGTACAGAAACTCAATTTCCCTCAATACATCATTCAAAGTCACCTGACGTAAATCCAACGTGAGTCGCCCAACCACTTTGGGATGAATAATGAGATTGTATTCGGTGTTTTTTAATAAACTGGGGAAGAAAGCGCGCACATCAACGTTATTCGCCCGAACTTGGAAGCGCTTTTCCAAAGCGGGCGGCAAATTCACCACCGATTCCATTTCCGAGGTTGCCCCAAACAAATCCTGACTGACACCCTCTGGCAAGTGATCCAAACTGTGTTGTTGCTGCTGATGAATGGCTTGATTTAACGTTGCTTTCGCCTCAATAGGATCACGATGTCCTATCGCACAACCCGACAACAACACACTCACCAACACGCCTATCACGCTCGATTTCATCAGCATTTTTTTATTCATCGGATCACCACATTAGGAAATAAGGTCAAACGAAGACGACGACCTTGTTTGAATAGCCACACCCCATCCTGATCAATCGCCTGAATGCGATGACCGGCAATGTAATCGTTCACTGATAACACTCGCTGATTAATGATGGCATGGCATTCAGCTTTATCTGGACACACAATACTCTGTACATTCAAACGCACAGCCGGCTTTGCCGTTACCGACTTAGCAACATTCGGCGCACGCCAGCCTAAAGGTGCTGTAGGATCAGTACTCGCCATACAAGATCCGACAGACAAACTCATCATGACCATGATCCATCCTAATTTATTCACTACGCATAAAGTCCTGATATTCGCCTAATGTGTACACATCCAACGTCACCTCTGCCCACGGGTAATCGACCACCCGATAAGCGAGTTGTTTCCAATAATATTGTTGTGGCAGTGTTTCCAACTCTGCTAAGTACCTGGCCACATCAAAGTATTTCCCTCGAAAACGCACCGAGATTGGATGCATAAAATACCCAGTGGCGATGCTATCGTGCAGTAACGGTTGAGCAGCTTGGGTCGTTAATGACAACAAAGTAAGTTTTTTCGATTTGTCCAAAACCGTACCAAGCCATGTCGCCATATCATTCGCATTCACGACCCGATTGACATAAGACGCCAATGCATTATCCAGTTGTTCGTGTGCCATTTTCTGCTGAGCAATTGACTGATCCAAGTAACTGGGAGCAAGCTCATCAAGATCACTCTGCAACCGAGTCAACTCAGTATTTAAATCCTGGAAAAGCGTTTTTTGCTGTGCGATAGGATATTGAGAAGCTTGCCAATCATCCCAAATAGGCACCAAAAAAAAACGCCAACTGAGTAGCCATATCCCACCGAACAACGCTAACGTAACCAGTGCTTTTTCTCGAAAAGCCAGTTGATCAAACTCCAGACACAAACGTGACCACGCTGTCATGATGCATTGGCCTGTAACTGAAAGGTCAACGCATTGTGTTCATTACGCCCAAGGGTTAGTTGATCAAAACAACGGCCTGACAAGGTCGAATACTGAGAAAACGTCGCGACCCATTGAGGAACCGAATCCGCATGACGCGCAATCCCTGTTACCGTCATATTATGCCCAGAAAAAACCAAATTCTGGATTGAAACATCCCGCATATCGGTGCTTGCTAACTGTTGAAAAACAGTGGCATACCCTTCTTGAAAATCGTCCGTATGCGCTTGCAATACAGATAGTTTCTGTTGTTTTTCAACAATGGACGCCGCTAATTTTGCCAGTTGGTAATTTTTCTCTTGTTCTTCTGAAGACAAAGCCGAACGCTTTATCTCCATCCTCAAAGCCTCTTGCACTGTGCCCACTTGGTGTTGCCAATGCGCGAATTCTTTATTTTGTTCCATCATCAACCACTGTCCCATCCCCCAGATCGCAGTCATCATTGCTAAAGATCCCAGAAACACAGACATCACTACCGGCAGCGACAACAAAGCACGCTTAGGAAATAAAGCATGAAACGGAAATTGAAAATGCGGAGAGAAAGGCGACTGCAAAAGCAACATCGCTAAACGGGTATCGTGATCATCGGTGATCCCATCCGGAACCGAATACACTTCAATACTTACGTTTAACGATGCCACAAGCGTTGAGACCACCAATTCCGTTGTTTCAGGCTCGCATAAAACAAACACACGACGAATGGGAGTATCTCGAAACTGAGTGGTTAAGAAATCCAACGAACGTTGAATCTCCAAGGCCAAATTATCTAAGGCTGTGAGTAAATTGGATTGAGATAACGAAGAAAAAGCAGATATTCCTCGCAATTGACGTTGAAAACACCAATGCTGATGGCGGTAAGCCGATAAGAGCCAACCTTGATGTGGTGACTGTTCCAACACCAAACAGCGTCCGCTGTCATCAGTAGACAATCCCCAAACCGCCTCTTCAACCGTAATCATCTCAACCCGGCATTTAGCGTCTTGAAGTTCCGTCACCCAACCGAATAAACGGCTTTTTTCCGTCGCGACAATATGCAAACGCTCTTGAGGTAACGGAGATAAAACGCCAGCAAACGTGTCAGAAACCGACCAAGGCACCCATTCTTGAATTAAAAAAGGTAAAGCTTGCTCCCACTCAGACTCAGGTAACGAAGGCACATCAATATCCAAACCTTGATACAGACTTCGTCCAAGCACCAAGGTGACCGCACACTGTTGAAGCCCCTGTTGTTGAAGCAAAGTTTTAAGCGCACCAGCATTATAGTGATCTGAAAAACGCGTTTCTGCTTGTACCCAACGCTCTGCTTGCTGATATACCAGTACGACTCGCTCTGCCGTCATTACGACGACAACAGAGGTCGCTTTTGTTTTATTGAATGACAAAGAAAACGGCAAAGAAGAAAGTTTCATCAATCGAACGCACTGACATAATAAGAAGGTTCAATATAATAAAATTAAAACTATCATTTAAGATATGAGAAATAGCTGTGATGAATCATTCATTTGCAATGAAAAACAAAAAGTTATGTCATTACGCAAGATAGTGTTTCATTATGTTTCCAGCATTCAAAGGCAAGGCGGTTTCAGGAAAGAAATAACGCCCTTGCCCGGCATCAATGCCCAACTTTTGCAAGGTTATCCACTCCGCCTCCGTTTCAACCCCAACCGCAATAATCAAAGTACGGCTGTTCTCTGCCGCCCCCATCATGCTACGAACAAACCATTGGTTTTCAAATCGCTGATCAATGCCACGAATCAAACCACGGTGCAGTTTCAAACAATCAATGCCAAGCGACTTAATATAATGCGTGCTAACAATCGTACGCCCCGCTTGATCCACCGTTAATTTCACGCCCATTTTTTTTAGTTCAATCAAATGTGGGCTTAAGCTCTCCCAGTGCTGAATCAAACGACTTTCTGTCACTTCAAACGCTAAGCGTCCACGATCAACAGAAGACAGTTCCAAAAGTTGGCTTTTTAACCACTCAAAAAACGCAACTTGCAATAAGGAATCGACCGCCACATTGATCGACAAACGCTCAGACAGAGGCAAAGTCTTGACTAATTGCAGCCCTTGAGTGATCACATGCCGATCCAACGCCGACCAATAACCAATTTGCTCCAGTGCTGATAAAAATCGAGACGCTTTTATTAGCTGATTTTTTTCATCGTACACACGCACAAACAATTCACGGTGTAATATATCATCCGAATCTCGTGCTAGGACGGGCTGTTGAAACAGCACCAATAATGACTTATTGAACGCGCGATCAAACAAACTGCGCCAACGTACATTGCCTCGATGCAATTCCTCCAATGGATCTTTTTGGAACACCGACCAACCATTACTGTCTTGCAAACGGGCACTTCTCAAGGCATCTTCCGCTTCACTCATGATCACACTACGACGTTCACCACTGTGAAAATAACTAACGCCCATATGGCACCAATTATGAGGATTTCCACGAAGATCTGCAGAAAAATGCTCTAAATGGCGAAATAAATGCGTAGCAAACAATTTAATGTCTTGATGATCTTTATGCGGCAACATCACAATAAAATCACCATCACTGTAACGAGATAAAACGGGATCCCGATACGCTTGCGATTGATGAGTGAGCACTCGACTGATCGCCAAAATAAAATCGTCCGCTTCATGAGGCAATAAATGTTGTTTTTCTTCTTCCCAATCGGACAATGACAACCATAATACCGCCCCAAATACCTCTTGATCCTGTAAAAACCCTCGTAAACGGCTGTCAAACCAAATCCGATTACCACACCCTGTTAGTGGATCCAAAAAAGTATGGCGTCGCATAAAGGCATCAAAACGACAACGCTCTTGTCGAGAGTCATTCAATTCTTGAATTAAATGATCCAACACCAGATGTGTCGAATTCACTCGAGAATTTTGTTCGTCGCGCGAAGACAGTCGAAAATCCCCTTGTAAAATCCCACTGCCTCTTGAAAATAAAGGATTGAGCGCATTAGAACGGAAGTAATATCCCCAGTAACCAAGGCAAATCCCTAATAACGTCACAATCATAAATCCAGTACTCACCAGCCACCAAGGAAAAGCAACGGAGTCAGACAGTAAACGCATAGTGAGTGATAAACGATAATCAGGAAACGAAGACAAATGAAGATCAGAAAAGGTTTTTACTTCAGAGTTACTCGTGTTCGAAACATTCGTATTTAATGAAGGAGAAACCTCTGAATGTAATAATGAGGCTGTCAGAGCGATCCCATTTAAGGTTATCGACCACCTTTCAATACCTTGTGCTTGTAATACCATAGGTAACCAAGGGGGGGCGGTAAATTGCTCATCAGAATGCGGTTGAATGGATTGATTAATAAGAGACGTTACTAGTTTTTCTTGAGTATGCCATGCCGACTGATGCCACTGTTTCGCCGAATAACAGCCAAAAACAACCATCAATATTCCAGAAAGTAAAACAATAACGGGAATCCAATAATAAGATCGCCAAAAATGAAATGAAATGAAATGAATTTCATATTAACTCATCGCCCTCCATGGACAAAATAGAATATTAATGTCAACGATAAATCGAATAACAACAACAAATAATAACAATATGAATAAAGAATGAATGAATGGCAAGATTTAAAATAAGAAAAGAATTAAGCAGGAAAAGAATGAAAAACACATTAATGATAATTATAAAAACAAATAAAAGTAACTCATTAATTCTTAATTAAAAAAATCAAAAAAACATTTAATTCATCTCGTTATTTTAAATTTAATCATGGAAAAATAAAATCAAAAAAAACAAGAATAAAAATTCACAATAAGTAAATAAAAACACAAAAACAGTGCATATTTTGAAAAAAATTAACACCTTATATTCAAGTTTTTACAAATAAAGCTCAAAAGTGAAATTTAACCACCTATTCAGATTTATTGACTTAATAATAATATTACAAATTTAAGCAGTCGTATTTACATTATTTAATGGTATGTTACTGCTCACGTTTTTATTATGGAATAATTCATATGCATGATGAAACCATTCGATTTACTGTTTCACTGCCTAAAGCCTTGTTTGATAAAATGGAAACAGAGCTAGATAACAAAAATTATCAATCTCGTTCCGAATATATCCGTGATTTATTTCGTGACCGATTAGTCGAGAATAAATGGGAAGAAACCGAAGATGATGTTATTGGTGTTCTCACCTTAATGTTTGATCATCATCGTAAAGGCTTGTACGAAAAAATGATGATGATACAACATGATCATTTGGTACAAATTTTATGTTCGACTCATGTTCATTTAGATCATGACCATTGCTTAGAAAATGTGACCATCAAAGGCAATCCTGAAAAAATCCGAGCGATTGTCAATCAGCTCTCCGTCTTAAAAGGGGTTGAGTTTGCTCGATTAACCTCTTGCTGTTTAATTTAGTTTTCTATAAAAATAAAAAAGCCATCAATCATGATGGCTTTTTTTTATGCTTGTCATTTAATGAATTAAACGATTATTTGTCCATGGTACGTTGGTAAGCTGGTTCATCGTGCTCAGCCAAGTCAAGACCCATCATTTCTTCTTCTTCAGACACACGGATTGGTGAACGAGAATCCAAGAACTTCAAGATACCCCAAGTGATGATCACTGTGTAAATCGCCACAATCACAATCGCAAGTAACTGTACTAGGAACTGATGGATACCAGCGTGAACACCGCCAACAGCTGCACTTGCAAATACACCGATTAACAATGCACCAACCATACCGCCCACACCGTGAGCACGGAATACTTCCAATGCATCATCAAACTTGAAGTAGTGTTGAATATGCTTAGCAAAGAAACACGCTGTTGCACCTAGAGCACCGATAGCCAAAGCGGCAGCTGGATCAACATAACCTGCTGCTGGTGTAATCGTCGCAAGACCGGCAACCGCACCGACAAGTGAACCAGTGAAGTTTGGTTTTTTGCCACCACGAGTTTCCCAGAAAATCCATACTAGCATTGCAATTGCACCCGCTAGGAAAGTATTCAAGAACGCGTAAGAAGCTTGAGTGTTTGCAGCGTAAGTACCACCAGCGTTGAAACCGAACCAACCGAACCACAACAGACCCGTTGCCATTGCAATCATTGGAATGTTAGTTGGTTTTTCGTTCTCACCAGGTTGTAGTTTACGGTGACCAAGGAATACTGCACAAACGATCGCACCGAAACCTGCAGTGGTGTGAATCACGATACCACCGGCGAAGTCTACTACGCCCAGTTTCGCTAGGAAGCCGCCACCCCAGATCCAGTGAGCCACTGGGAAGTAAACCAAAATAGTCCACAACACTAGGAACTTAACGTAAGCGCCAAACTTAAAGCGACCTGCGAACGCACCTGTCATCAATGCTGGTGTGATCACGGCAAACATCATTTGGTACGCAAAGAACAACATAAAAGGAATATGCGGAGCTTGAGGATGTACTTTTGCACCGATGTGGCTTAAACCAAAGTATTGTGTGATGTTACCAATAACACCGCCAATATCATGACCAAAAACTAAACTGAAGCCACCAAAAACCCATAAAAGACCAACAATACCCATACAGATAAAGTTTTGCATTAAGATGGTTGTTGTATTTTTTTCACGAACCATGCCGCCGTAAAATAATGCCAATGCTGGCGTCATCATGCACACCAACGCAGTACAAATCATTACAAAGGCGGTATCACCACTATTAATCATAATCAACTCACTCAAGCCCGTTGATATTTATCTCAATCATCTTCAAAAGAAATCATGAAAAAAAATAAAATAAATAACAACTTTTCAGGCAGAAATAATATTCATGGTTAAGCACATAAAATATGCCGCACAAAAACAAAAGCCTTATCAAATAAACATGAATAGATAATGAATATTTGACAGAAAATTTTTTATGTTGATAGTAACTGAGACAAACAAATAAGAGTTAACCTGCTTGCATTCCCCTAAGGAATCAACCTTTTAAAATCATGATAAGAATGTGCATTCATAATCAGAGCGAGTTCAGCATTATTCATGCGATTCAAAGATTCAGTCGTTTTATCAGACATGGCGAAAATAACAAAAAAAATTCACAACGTGAATATTTAATCATGAAAAGTAATCTTGTTACTTTCATGAGAATAATAAAAAAATCATGTTTATTACGACTTGGTAATACTTTACTAATAAAAAAAGCCACGACATTTGTCGTAGCTTTTTATTTATTTAAATAAAAACATTAAGCTGGGATTTGTTGGGTAATACAGTGAATATTACCGCCACCTAATAGGAT
>CAMQZF010000031.1 GCA_947039525.1 uncultured Photobacterium sp.
AATATGAAAGGGCAATTCAGTCGCTTTACGAATGAAAATCCAGATAAACCTTCTGCAGATCGTTTCTACTTAGCGCCAAGTCTGACTTTACCGTATTCAACACCTTGGTTCTCGTTAACAACGCAAACCAAGTTGATGTATACCCATTACAATCAACGTTTTGATCGTCAAGACATGCTAGAAAGTGCTGGTTCAAATCAAGAAGAAAAAGACGCCATCAATAAACTTAAGCACTCAGATAACCGTTTAGTGCCCAGTTTACGTATTCACGGCAGCATGTACTTTGAACGAAATACAGATCTGTTTGGTCAAGATTATACCCAGACCTTAGAGCCCCAGATTCAATATTTGTACATTCGTAAAACGAATCAAACAGGCATCTATAACCCAGTAAATATCACGGGCGGTGGTTATGACACCACACGAATGCAGCAAGACTATTATGGTCTGTTCAGTGATCGTCAATACAGCAGTATCGACTATATTGCCCCTGCTAATCAATTCACCATTGGTGCAACGACCCGTTATTTCGACAGTAATTACAAAGAACGCTTTAATTTATCCGTGGGTCAGATTTTCTATATCAATAAAGAAAATACTAACGGTAAGGAAGTGAACTATTCAGCGACGGCATTGAACAGTGAATTTAATATCAGCGATCATTGGTTATTTAAAACGTCAATGCAATACGATGCCAGCCAGCATGAAATGCAAATTGCCAATGGCGCATTTGAATACCAAAATAACGGCATCTATCTACAACCAAGTTATCACTACGTTTCCAATAATTACTTAACGGAATACGGAGGTGATAACCCGAATCGTTTTAATAGTTCGCGTGGAGAAAAAGATGGGATCTCTCAAGTAGGCTTATCGGTTGGAGTTCCAATTTACGGTGGGCTAAGTGCGACGGGAGACTATTACTTCGATACGAACACACATAAAATGATCGAAACCCAAGTCGGTTTCACGTATCGTTCTTCTTGTTGGTCAATCAGCCTTGGTATGAACCGCTACGCATCGACCTCATTAGGCAACGATAATACGCAATATGAAAACAATTTTGGTTTATCATTTAGCTTATTAGGCCTGAAAGGTGCACAACCATTGGGGTATAACACCTCAAGTGAAAATGCCTTGTCTTACGGCAATACTTTTACCTTAAACAATTAATCAATCCGCGTTATGTCTGAACATAACGCGATTAACCATACAATGGGATCTCAATGAAAAAATGGAAGTCTTATGTTGTCGGCGCAGTGGTGTGGAGTTTAGCAAGCAGTTGTTTTGCTGCCACACAAGAGCTGGATAAGGTCATCACAATTGTTAACAATGGTACTGTTTTACAAAGTGATGTGACCACCATGCTAAAAACCATTGAGCTTAATGCTGCTCAACAAGGTCAATCTTTACCACCGGTTTCCGTATTAACCAAGCAAGTGTTGAATCAATTGATCATGCAGCAATTGCAAGTAGAGCAAGCCAAACGTCTTGGTATTCAAGTATCAGAGCAACAATTGACGGAAGCCGTGGCACGAATTGCAACACAGCATCAGATGAGCGTTCCTCAACTTCAGCAGTTATTTTCAGAAAATGGCATCAATTTTGGCATTTTCCAAAATCAAGTCCGCCGTGATATCGAGGCAAGTGAAGCGCGTACGGTCGATGTACGTCGTCGTATTACCGTTTTACCACAAGAAGTCGATGCATTGGCTGCTAAGATCAAAAGTCATAGCCAACAAGATACACAATACAATATCAGCCACATCCAAATTGCAGTTCCTCAAAATGCCACTGATGCAGACTGGGCAAAAGCAAAAAAAGAAGCTGATAGCATCATGACGCAATTGAAATCTGGTGCGAACTTCACCAAGTTAGCTTACGCTAAATCTCAAGGACCAAAAGCGCTGCAAGGCGGAGAATGGGGTTGGATGAGTAAAAATGAAATGCCAACTATGTTTGCAAATAACATCACGAATCAAGCCGCAGGGACACTCATTGGTCCATTTCGTAGTGCGATCGGCTACCACATTTTAAAAATAAATGCGGAAAAAGGCGCGAACATGGTGTCAGAAACCGAACTAAAAGTTCGTCATATTTTGATTAAACCAACCATCATTTTAAGCAATGCGGCGGTTAAAGCAAAACTGGAAAAAATTCGTGCGGCGATCTTGTCAGGTAAAGCAACCTTTGCACAAGAAGCAAAAATATACAGCCAAGATCCTGTTTCTGCAGCGAATGGTGGCAGTTTAGGTTGGCAAGACCCAAATATATTTGTTCCGGCTTTCCGTAATAAAGTAGAAAACTTACCACTAAACACCATTAGTCAACCTTTCCAATCCCAATATGGTTGGCACATTGTTGAAGTCATGGGACGTCGCAATGTTGACCGCACAGAAGCGGCCTTAAAACAGCGAGCGTATCAAATGATCTTCACACGTAAGTTCAACGAAGAAGCACCTATCTGGTTACAAGAGCTTCGTGGGAGCGCGTACATTGATCAAGTAGGAACCATGAATGGCCTTAACTAAACGTTTAGTGCTAACGCCAGGTGAGTCTGCCGGGATTGGTCCTGATTTAGTATTAGAGATGAGCCAGAAAGATTGGCCTCATCAATTGGTGATCTGTGCTGATCGTGATCTGATGAAATCAAGATCTCAACAATTGGGCCTATCGATTGAAATCATCGATTACGATTCAAGTCAGCCAATTAAACCACACCAAGCAGGACAACTGCTGATAGCTCATCTACCGTTAACGGTAGCCGCCGTTGCTGGGCAATTAAATGTTGCAAACAGCCAATACGTATTAGACACGCTTGACTATGCTACTCAAGGTTGCCTATCTGGTGAATTTGCAGCAGTAGTAACCGGACCGGTTCATAAAGGCATCATCAATCACGCAGGGGTGCCTTTTAGTGGGCATACGGAGTTTTTTGCAGAAAAATCCAATACACCTCAAGTAGTCATGATGCTAGCGACCGAAGGATTACGTGTTTCTTTAGTCACCACGCACATCCCTCTTGCTAATGTTGCTGATGCCATCACCCCTGAAAAATTAAAGAGTGTGATTCGTATTTTACACGCCGATTTAGTGTCTAAATTTGGTATTATGGATCCTAAAATTTACGTATGTGGTCTAAATCCACATGCTGGAGAGGATGGTTGTTTAGGACGCAATGAAATTGACATCATTACGCCCACATTAAACAAACTTCGCTCTGAGGAAGGCATGACTCTGATTGGTCCTTTACCAGCAGACACTGTCTTCCAACCTAAATATTTGGACGATGCCGATACGGTATTGACCATGTATCACGATCAAGGGTTACCCGTGCTGAAATTTAAAGGCTTCGGGAAATCGGTCAATATTACACTTGGCCTCCCCTTCATTCGTACTTCAGTAGATCATGGTACCGCACTGGAACTCGCAGGTACTGGACAGGCGGATACAGGTAGCCTTTGGACCGCGCTATCACACGCCCTCAATTTGGTAGAAAAACACACATGAGCAGCGATCAAGTCCACCTTGGCCACCGTGCCCGTAAGCGCTTCGGGCAAAACTTTTTACACGATCCCTACGTCATTGATGGCATTGTTTCCGCCATCAATCCTTTGCCAGGTCAAAATCTGGTCGAGATCGGCCCTGGCCTAGGGGCAATCACCGAGCCTGTGGGTAAATTGGTTGATAAATTTTCAGTGGTCGAATTAGACCGAGATTTGGCGGAGCGTTTACGCAATCATCCCGATCTTGCGAGCAAATTGACCATTTATGAAGGCGATGCCATGCGCTTCGACTTCACTCAACTGATCAAGAAAAATAACAAATTACGTATCTTTGGTAATTTGCCATATAACATCTCAACGCCTTTGATGTTCCACATCTTTACTTTCCACGCCGATGTGCAAGACATGCACTTCATGTTGCAAAAAGAAGTGGTTAACCGTTTAGCAGCTGGTCCTGGCAGTAAGGCCTACGGCCGTCTAACGGTCATGGCACAATACTACTGTAAGGTAATGCCTGTATTGGAAGTACCACCTACGGCTTTCAAACCAGCGCCTAAAGTCGATTCTGCCATTGTGCGTTTAACGCCATATGAAGTATTACCACACCCATGTACGAATCTAAAATGGTTGGATCGTGTGTGTCGTGAAGGCTTTAACCAACGCCGTAAAACGATTCGTAACTGCTACAAAGCGTTATTTAGCATTGAAGAGTTAGAAGCGTTAGGCGTTAATCCAGGACTTCGCCCTGAGAATTTAACCTTAGAGCAATTTGTTGGCATGGCTAACTACTTAGATGCGAAAGACGTCGCAGCTTAAGTCTCCAATCCTATGCCACTGTTCATTTTCTTTATGGGCTGTGGCATATTTTCTGCTCAATTTGGTTACCGTCTTCTTCTGATGAATCAACAAGAGGGACTCAGTTTGACGCATCACAATACCCCGACCATCACATGTCATGTTGTCACTCACTATCTTGCGGATCGCTCTGATCCCGACAATCAACGTTATCTATTTTCTTACACCGTTACCATTCGAAATTTGGGTAAGGGTGATGTAACGCTATTAAACCGTTATTGGTTAATCACCGATGCTAACGACAAAAAAATGGAAATCAAAGGCGAAGGCGTTGTCGGTGTGCAACCGACTATCTTAGAGTACGATGAATATCAGTATACCAGTGGTACGGTCATTGAAACCCCTTTAGGTGTTATGCAAGGGCATTACGTTATGCTCGATGGTCAAGGTCAAAAATTCCAAGCAGAAATCTCCCCTTTTCGTTTAGCTATCCCTAATATTCTGCATTAAGGCATTTTCATGGCAACGTATCTAGTGGGTGATCTGCAAGGTTGTTTAGACGATCTACACGCCCTTTTAGCACAAGTTAATTTTAATTCTCTGAATGACCACCTTTGGTTAACGGGCGATCTCGTGGCTCGTGGTCCAAAATCATTAGAAACTTTACGCTTTATACAATCATTGGGGGATCATGCTCATACTGTACTTGGTAATCATGACCTGCACTTATTAGCGACAGCAGCGGGTTTTGCTAAACCAAAAGAAAAAGATCATATTCAACCGATCTTAGATGCTGCTGACCGTGACCAACTGCTCAATTGGCTTCGTCATCAACCCTTATTATTGGAGCATCCGAGCTTTCCTTTTGTGATCACTCATGCTGGTATTCCCCCACAATGGGATCTCGATACAGCAAGAAAAGCCGCTCGCAATGTCGAATCCATTCTACAGTCGGACGATTACCTGAATTTATTAAAAAACATGTATGGGAATGGACCAGATCAGTGGTCACCCGATCTATCCTCTGTAGAAAAATTACGGTTTACAATTAATGCGTTCACTCGTATGCGTTTTTGTTTTCCTGACGGTCGTTTGGATATGCAATCCAAACTTCCACCACATGATCCCAATATTAGTGAGTTAATCCCTTGGTTTAATGTCTCTGATCGAAAACACATCGAAAAAAAGATTATCTTTGGGCATTGGGCGGCTTTGATGGGCTATGAAGATAACAATGTCGTGGGCTTAGATACTGGCTGTGTATGGGGAGAGTCTTTAACCTTATTACGCTGGGAAGATGGGCAATATTTTGCAACCGAATGCCCAATCTATGCTTAATCTAATTTTGAAGAAAAAGAGCGCCTAACGCTCTTTTTTACGATCAAGAATGACAAATTCCAAATTAAAACGATTCTTTTCATCTTGTTCGTAAGTTTCTTTATATTGTTCAACCCACTCATCGCCAAACTCAGGAAAAAACGCATCACCATTAATTTCGGCATCAATGTGTGTCACATAAAGACGATCAGCCTTTAGTAAGCACTGTTCATACACGTGGCTACCACCGATGATCATCACTTCTTCTACTTTTCCTGCAGCGATTAATGCTTCATTGATTGAATTCACAACAATAACACCTTCTGCCGTGTAATTCTGATCTCGTGAGATCACAATATTCACACGCTGCGGTAATGGACGCCCAATAGACTCAAATGTTTTACGCCCCATAATCACAGGTTTACCAACCGTCATGCGTTTGAACCACGCAAAATCGGCAGGTAAATGCCATGGCATTTGATTATTACACCCAATCACACGATGCTTTGCCATCGCTGCAATCATACTGATCATCGTCATAGCTCATTCCTTCTTAAATCAGTGGTACAAAAAAGCCGTCATCACGACGGCTTTTATTTAATCACAACTTTATGATTATGGTTTGTAGATAATTTCTACATCGTAGTCACTTTCGTCCCACGAATCCCAATCATCGTCATCATCTTCGACATCTTTCTTCTTAATCTGCTCAGCGTGATAATCATCCCACTTAAACTCAACTTTTTGCGGCGAGTTATCTTCAAACACTTCCACTTTGTTTGGTAAAGTTTCGATCAGATCCATCAAGTCGTAGATTAATTCTTTGGTACCGTTACCATTAATCGCAGAGATACGGTAAGACTTCTCATCCCATGCTAATGCTTCTAGTACAGCTTCAATTTTCTCTTCAGCTTCTTCATCAGACAGCATATCTAACTTATTGAAAACCAACCAACGTGGCTTATCCGCCAATTTCTCACTGTATTGATTCAATTCGTTAATGATAGTGAACGCGTTATCCACTGGATCTGACTGATCGGAAGGCAATAGATCGATCATGTGTAATAACACACGACAACGCTCTAAATGCTTCAAGAATCGAATACCCAGACCAGCACCTTCTGAAGCGCCTTCGATCAATCCAGGAATATCCGCAACCACGAAGCTACGACCGCTACCAGCACGTACAACACCCAAGCTTGGAACCAGTGTCGTAAACGGATAATCGGCTACTTTCGGCTTAGCGGCCGATACAGAACGAATGAAGGTTGATTTACCTGCGTTAGGTAAACCAAGCATACCAACGTCAGCCAACAACAATAGCTCAAGACGCAACATGCGAACTTCGCCTTTCGTACCCATCGACTTTTGACGAGGAGCACGGTTCACAGACGATTTATAACGCGTGTTACCTAGACCGTGGAAACCGCCTTTGGCCACCATAACTTTCATGCCATGTTGGGTTAAGTCAGCGATAACTTCGCCCGTCTCTTCATCTACAGCACGAGTACCTACAGGTACTGATAAAGTGCAGTCTTCACCGCGTTTACCCGTACAGTTGCCGCCACGACCATTCTCACCACGTTCAGCGTTATAAAAACGCGTAAAACGGTAGTCAATCAAGGTATTTAGGTTTTCATCCGCGTATAGGTAAATATCGCCGCCATCACCGCCGTCACCACCATCAGGGCCGCCTCTTGGTACGTACTTTTCCGTACGGAAACTGACAACGCCGTTACCGCCATCGCCCGCTTCAATTTTAATCTTTGCTTCGTCTATAAATTTCATTTTTTTCTCCGCACTGTGGCGTTCTTATGGCCACCTGAGGGTATCCCTTCATTCAAGCGGCAATAACTGTATTGTAATGGATCTTATGCTTTTGCACGTACCCAACGATGACCAATGGCGCAAAACATGGCACCACTCACCACAACAATGGCACCTATGTATCCCATGAAATTCAAACTCACTGGTGATACAAATTCTGGCCATCCCATGCTGGCTAAATCAACAAATACAATCGTAAATAATGGCGTCAGTGTGATCAAAGCACTCACTTGAGAGGCTTTCCAACGGGCCATGGCTTCTGCAAATGCACCATACCCAATCAAGGTATTCAAACAACAAAAAGCCAACATGCCCCACTGACGCATGTCCATCATACTAAGCTGGCTAGGGGTTGCCATTGGGGTTAGAAAGACCGCACAAATAACGTAAATCATAAACAAAATTTGCACTGAACTAAAATGGCGTAACAATCGTTTTTGCGCTAACCCATACACAACCCAAACGAGTGCGGCGCATACCGCTAATACAACTCCCAACGTGTAACTTGATAGTCCAGCGACCAATTCAATCAGCTTTTCATTAAAAAAAAGAACCAAACCCACGAGTAAGACAACGACTCCAATAATTTGATGGAGAGTGAGTTTTTCTTTAAATAACCAAGCCGATGTAACCAACAATATAATTGGTGCTAGCTGGATAATCACTTGTACGACAGAAGGTGTTAAATATTTTAGTGATGTATTGTACAACACAAAATTACCCGCTAATCCAATGCTAGCGATGATCAACAAAAGTCCGCTTAATGCCGTTATTTGTCGCCATGTAGGTAACTTTTTCTTCCAAAATAAAATCACTCCTAGCCCAATCGCAGCGGTTATAAATCGATACCAGACAATGGTAAAAGGATCCATGACTTCTAAGGCTTGTTTCATTGCAATGGGCAATGCACCCCAAAACACAGCGGTTGTTAACGCTAATAACATGCCCAATTTGGGATTGTAGGATTGATTCATTCGGATATCCAATACAACAATAGAGGATTTTCAGATGGACATAGCAAAAAAGCCCTGCCAAAAGGCAGGGCTTTTATCTTCATACCAAAGTTGAAATTATTCAGCTTCGATAGAAATAAATTTGCGGTTTTTAGGACCTTTCACTTCAAACTTCACTTTACCGTCAGATAGAGCGAATAGAGTGTGATCTTTACCACAACCTACGTTGTTACCAGCGTGGAATTTAGTACCACGTTGACGAACGATGATGTTACCTGCTAACACAGACTCACCACCGAAGCGCTTAACACCTAGGCGTTTAGCTTCTGAATCACGACCGTTACGGGTTGAACCGCCAGCTTTTTTATGTGCCATCTCTCAACTTCTCCTAATACTTAAGCAGTGATGCCAGTGATCTTAACTTCAGTGAACCACTGACGGTGACCTTGCTGCTTGCGAGAATGCTTACGACGACGGAACTTAACGATTTTAACTTTATCGCCACGACCGTGTGTTACAACTTCTGCAGTCACTTTACCACTCGCTAGGAATGGCGCACCTACAGTTACTTCTTCGCCGTTAGCTACTAAAAGTACTGTATCAAATTCAACGCTAGCGCCAGTTTCAGCGTCTAGTTTTTCCAAGCGTAAGGTCTGGCCTTCGCTCACTCGGTGTTGCTTACCACCACTTTGGAAAACAGCGTACATGTCTTACTCCGCTTCTCCGCATAGGCCAAACACCTTATATTTATGGCTTTGGGTATGCGCTTAATCTTGTCATCAATAGGGCGCGAATGTTACGGGAAATGCCTGTTTTTTGCAAGAGGTTCAATTAAGAAAATTGGTGAAAACCTGCTCAGTAATAAATGTCTTTGTGCAATCCTTGTTGGATATTAGCGACAGAGTGCCATTTTCGTGTAATATTCTCTCATTAAACCAGTTCCCCTCCCGCCTTGCGCGGTTAACCATTTTGTTGGATGTCCCATGGATTTTACTGCTATCCAAGCGCTAACCGCCTCAGATATGGCCGAGGTTGACGCAAAGATACTGGCTCAACTGAATTCTGATGTTGTTCTTATTAATCAGCTTGGTTTTTACATCATCAGTGGTGGAGGCAAACGCCTACGCCCTATGCTTGCGGTTTTGATCGCAAAATCCTTAAATTATGATGGCGATCACCACACAACAGCCGCCGCCTTTATTGAATTTATTCATACCGCAACGTTATTGCATGACGACGTGGTTGACGAGTCGGATATGCGTCGCGGTAAAGCGACAGCAAACGCCGCCTTTGGTAATGCGCCAAGCGTTCTTGTCGGTGACTTCATTTATACTCGTGCTTTCCAAATGATGACCAGCCTGCGTTCATTAAAAATTCTGGACATCATGAGCTCTGCAACCAATGTGATTGCAGAAGGTGAAGTACAACAATTAATGAACTGCAATGATCCAAATACAACGGAAGATAACTACATGCAGGTTATCTACTCAAAAACAGCACGTTTGTTTGAAGCTGCGACGCAAATTTCTGCCATTATCAGTAAAGCATCGCCAGATATCGAGCACGCATGTCAAGAATACGGCCGTTATTTAGGCACGGCATTTCAATTAATCGATGATGTTTTGGATTACATTGCCGATGGCAAAGAAATGGGCAAAAACGTTGGTGATGATCTTGCCGAAGGTAAACCGACCTTACCGCTATTGCATGCCATGCATCATGCTAATAAAGAAGAATCACAGATGATCCGCGATGTGATTGAGCAAGGTCATGGTTTGGATAAACTGGACGATATTTTGGCTTGTATGAGAGCTTACGGCTCTTTAGATTACACACAACAACGTGCAGAAGAAGAGGCGGATAAAGCGATTGCTGCCCTAGCTCCTTTACCAGACAATGAATATAAAACGGCTTTAATTGCCTTAGCTCACTTATCTGTAAATCGAAAAAAATAAAAAGTTGGCTCATTATGAGCCGACCTTTTGATTTCTCATACATCTTTACTGATCCTCTATACTGAAATTAGGCGATTAAAGCATGGCTTTGTATGCATACTTATCGACTGAATATTCGTATTAAGAGGCTATCTTAGTAAATAAAGGAGAAATCTCGTGCAAGCAAAAGAATTAAAAATGGGCATGCATGTTGAGTATCGGCATGAAGTGGTTGAGGTTATAGATGTTGATCAAATTAAGAATCGAATCACGATTGAAAACCCATTAGATCACGCTCGTGAAACCATTGATTGTTCGGATTTGGAAGATCAACCTCAACTGCATATTGGTTGTGAATCTTATTATTAAATAAGATTAGATGCAGTTTAAAAATAAAAAAGCGGTCTACGACCGCTTTTTTCTATTTCATTATTATTTGAACACTATTTCTGAGCAAACTCTTCACCTAACGTAATGTCATTACGTAACGTTTCTAACATACTTTCTAATGCATTTTGCTCATAAGAGCTTAATGGACCATGATCAAAAATACGCTCAACGCCCTCTTTACCAAGCAAAATAGGTTGAGCAAAGAAACGAGCATAACGTCCGTCACCTTCTACATAAGCACACTCAACCATACCATTCTCACCTTGCAAGGCACGCACAAGAGATAAAGCGAAGCGACATGCCGCTTGCCCCATCGATAAAGTTGCTGAACCACCGCCCGCTTTCGCCGCAACGACTTCAGTTCCAGCATTTTGAATACGCGGAGTTAAGACCGCAACTTCATCATCAGTCAATTCAATATCTTGTACTTGTGATAGCAATGGCAAAATAGTCACGCCAGAGTGACCACCAATAACAGGCACACTCACTTGCAATGGATTACGATTTTTTAATTCGCCAACAAACGTTTCCGAGCGAATAACATCAAGTGTTGTAACACCAAATAATTTATTTTTATTGTAAACACCGGCTTTTTTCAACACTTCCGCTGCAATAGCAACCGTTGTGTTTACTGGGTTAGTAATAATACCCAAACAGGCGTTTGGACAAGTAACAGCGACTTGCTCAACAAGGGATTTTACGATGCCAGCATTAACATTGAACAGATCGGAACGATCCATGCCGGGTTTGCGAGCCACACCAGCAGAAATTAATACCACATCAGCACCTTCAAGCGCCAAAGGTAAATCATCACCAGCGAAGCCTGTTACGGGTACGGGGGTTGGAATATGACTTAAATCCACGGCAACACCCGGTGTCACTGGGGCAATGTCGTATAATGCTAATTCACAACCAAGGGGTAATTGATTTTTTAATAACAGAGCCAGCGCTTGTCCAATGCCTCCAGCTGCACCTATTACGGCCACTTTCATCGTCGTTCTCCTTTACGAGGGGTGTCTAAATTCGTTACTTATTTCACGTTATCGTAAGGATCTCATAAATACAATTAATCCAGTACAGGATTGCGATACGATGCAGAGCATTTCTTACCTATTTAATTGAGTTATAGGATCTCTTTTAATAACAAACGATTAATTAACGGTAAATGTAGACACCAAAGGTTGTAATAATAGGTGGCAAAAATGAATAAACAGACATTTATTTATATAAGTTAAGACATTTTTCACAAAATTTGCTAATCTGTTAAAGGTTATAAAAATACTTTCCCTTCTCTAGTACATTAAAATTACTTATGCGAAATTCAGATAAACAAGAACGTTTAGTCAAAGCCTTTAAAGCCATTCTCAAAGAAGAAAAATTCAGCTCTCAAGGCGAAATTGTTGACGCGCTAAAAGCACAAGGATTTGACAATATCAATCAATCCAAAGTGTCGCGTATGTTAACGAAATTTGGGGCAGTACGTACTCGTAATGCAAAAATGGAAATGGTTTATTGCTTACCATTAGAATTAGGAGTGCCTACCACAAGCAGTTCATTGAAAGAACTGGTTATGGACGTCGATTACAATAATGCATTGGTTGTGATTCATACCGGACCTGGTGCGGCACAAGTTATCGCACGCCTATTGGATTCATTAGGCAAAGCTGAAGGTATTCTTGGTGTTGTTGCTGGGGATGATACCCTTTTTGTTACACCAACAAATAATATTGATACCAAAGATCTCTTTAATTCCGTTTGTAATTTATTCGATTACACACGATAAAAAATGGGCGTAATCACGCCCATTTTTCACTTCACCTCAATACCTATCTACTGTATTACATCTGATCTCATGATGTTTTTAGTTCGCGATTATCATATCCCCAGCGACCAACCAACGTTTGCTCGATTCCCAAATGATCCAAAATACGTGCAGCCATAAAGTCCACTAATTCATTAATACTTTGTGGTTGATGATAAAAACCCGGCGCCGCGGGCATAATCGTCACACCTAACTTTGATAGCGCCAGCATATTTTCTAAATGTATGGTCGAAAATGGTGTTTCCCTAACCACCAGCACCAATTGACCCCGTTCTTTTATCACAACATCTGCTGCACGTTCGAGTAAGTTATCAGACAAACCATGTGTGATCGCGGCTAATGTTCCAGCTGAACATGGGCAAACAATCATTTTTTTCGGGGCTGCAGATCCTGAAGCAACGGGAGAAAACCAATCACTTTTTCCGCAAATTTCAAGCTGACCTTGTTCATATTCCAAATACTTCAATAATGCAATTTTGGCTTCTTCTGGCTGACTGGGCAGTTTCAACCCTTCTTCTGTTGCTAAAACAACTTTTGCTGCCGATGAAATCAATAAAAAAACATGATAATCCGCCGCCAATAAACATTGCAGTAATCGTAATCCGTAAGGTGCACCAGATGCCCCAGTCCATGCCAAAGTAATTCGTTTTTCATTCATCATTTCTTGTCACTTTTCCCTGTTATCGCCGAAGAAAAACGATTATCCCTTCATTTTTAATTCAGAAATCAACTTATCATGAATCCCACCAAAGCCACCATTACTCATGATTAAGATATGATCACCGGATTGAGCACGATCCGCTAACCGTGCGACTAGCTGATCAATATCATTGTCCACCGAAGCTGGCTGAGAACAAGCTTGAGCAATGTCCGTTACCGACCAAGGAATGCTATCTGGTTGGAATAAAAACACTTCATCTGCTGCCACAAATGCAGGTGCAATGTCGTCTTTATGTACCCCTAATTTCATGGTGTTAGATCGTGGCTCAAAGACCGCTAAGATGCGGGCATTTTCACCGACTTTAGCTCGTAATCCACCAAGTGTTAAATCAATCGCGGTAGGATGGTGTGCAAAATCGTCATAAACGGTCACACCGTTCACTTCACCTTTGATTTCTAAACGACGTTTTGTATTAACGAATTTACCCAGCGCTTCACAAGCCAGTTCAGGAACAACTCCAACATGACGAGCGGCGGCAATGGTCATCAGTGCATTATGAACATTATGGTCGCCCACTAATGCCCAACGCACTTCACCCACAGACTTCCCATCAAATAAGACGGTAAATTCACTGCCATCGGCTTTGTGTTTCTTCGCTGCCCAATGTCCGTCCTCTCCAATGAATTCCAACTCGCTCCAACAGCCCATTTCCAGCGTTTCATCGATATTTTTAACGCCTTTAGGGACAAAAATACGTCCTTCACTTGGCACTGTACGTACTAAGTGATGAAATTGACGTTGAATAGCAGGTAAATCATCAAAAATATCGGCGTGATCAAATTCCAAATTGTTGATGATCAAAGTGCGAGGGTGGTAATGCACAAATTTAGAGCGCTTATCAAAGAAAGCACTGTCATATTCATCAGCCTCGACAACAAAGAAATCGCTTTCACCCAATCGTGCAGAGACACCAAAATTGCCCAGTACGCCACCCACTAAAAATCCTGGATTATAGCCACAATCTTCCAATACCCAAGAGAGCATACTTGCTGTCGTCGTCTTACCGTGTGTTCCCGATACCGCCATAACCCAACGGTCATGAAGTAAAAACTCCTGTAACCATTGAGGACCCGATGTGTAGCGTAAATTTTTATTTAATACATATTCCACACAAGGGTTACCACGGCTCATCGCATTACCAATGACCACAAGATCAGGTGCAGGATCCAATTGAGCTGGATCGTAGCCTTGAATGATCTCAATACCCTGAGATTCTAATAAGGTGCTCATTGGTGGATAAACATTGGCATCACTGCCTGTGACGGTATGACCTAATTGACGCGCTAAGACGGCGGCACCGCCCATGAATGTGCCACAAATACCTAAAATATGAATGTGCATAATGACTTTTGGCTCGCTTTTCGTTCTTGGGACGCTTTTGTCCGTTACTGCCTAACTCAAAAAAGATCGGTCTATATTTGTACATAGATAAGCAAAACGATCCATTTCATCGGCTCTGCTCATCACATTGCGACCAGCATAGTACCGAATGATATCTGGAACAATGACAACCAAACGCAAGGATTATGCGAATGACCAACATTAGAACACTTGGTGAGTTCATCATCGAAAAACAAAATGATTTCCCTCATGCCAGTGGCGATTTGTCGTCGTTACTCAGCTCCCTTCGCTTGGCAGCCCAAATCGTCAATCGAGAAATCAATAAAGCGGGTTTGGTTGATATCTTAGGCAACAGTGGGCAAGAAAATATTCAAGGCGAAGTCCAACAAAAACTCGATGTCTACGCCAATGAGAAATTCAAAGCCGCCTTAGAAGCCCGACAACAAGTTTGTGGTATTGCTAGTGAAGAAGAAGATGACTTTGTAATTTTTGATCACGAACAAAACCAAAAAGCCAAATACGTCGTGTTAATGGATCCTTTAGATGGCTCCTCTAATATTGATGTAAACGTCTCCGTTGGTACTATATTCTCCATTTATCGACGTATTTCTCCTGCTGGATCATCGGCACAAAACATTGACTTTTTACAAGCTGGACATCACCAAGTTGCCGCTGGGTATATCATTTATGGTTCTTCCACCATGTTAGTTTATACCACAGGAAATGGCGTACATGGCTTTACGTATGATCCCTCATTAGGGGTGTTTTGCTTATCCCATGAGAACATGAAGATCCCAGCAGATGGACGAATTTACTCGATAAATGAAGGTAATTACTCACGTTTTCCATTAGGCATTAAGACTTACATTAAATATTGCCAAGAAGAAAACACACAAGAACAGCGACCTTATACTTCCCGTTATATCGGATCTTTGGTCGCCGATTTTCATCGAAATTTATTAAAAGGTGGAATCTATTTATACCCTTCAACAGCCGCTTACCCACAGGGAAAATTACGTCTCTTATACGAGTGTAATCCGATGGCTTTTTTGATTGAACAAGCCGGTGGATTAGCATCTGATGGTCAACGACGTATTTTAGATATTTTGCCAACGGAGTTACATCAACGTGTCCCTTTCTTTGTTGGTTCAACCAAAATGGTAGAAGACGTTGAGATGCATCTCAAACAGTCGGAAGAGAATGAATGACATCGTCTCTTGTCCTCTAGGCATTCTCTGATTGCTCGTTATAATCGATCCTTGGTCCTCTTTTATTCAGCCAGAAATAAGGAAATATCATGAGCTTAAATGACGTACCAGCAGGAAAAAGCCTTCCTGATGACATTAATGTGATCATCGAAATTCCAGCTAATGCAGATCCCATTAAATATGAAGTTGATAAAGACAGCGGTGCCCTATTTGTCGATCGTTTTATGACAGCCCCCATGTTTTATCCTTGTAATTACGGCTATGTTAATCAAACCTTATCGCTTGATGGGGATCCTGTCGATGTGCTCGTTCCAACGCCTTACCCATTACAACCGGGTTCAGTGATTCGTTGTCGTCCAGTCGCCGTTTTAAAAATGACGGATGAGTCAGGTGAAGATGCCAAAATTTTAGCCGTACCTCATGAGAAAATCAGCAAAGAATATGGCCATATTCAAGATGTTGAAGATCTTGATCCTTTGCTTAAAGCACAAATTACCCAATTCTTTGAGCGTTATAAAGAATTAGAGGTTGGCAAATGGGTAAAAGTGGATGGTTGGGATAATGCCGCTGCTGCTAAAGCAGAAATCTTATCTTCGTTTGAGCGTGCTCAACAAAAATAATGGTTGTCTACGTTCATAAAAAAAGCCGCTCATAAGAGCGGCTTTTTTGTTTTTCTATTACATTAATTGAATTGGAATTTATACAAAAAATCAACGGCACTGTTTAATCCAGAAACTGCTTGTACATAAAAGTTCTGCATTAAACGATAACGAACCGTGAATTCTGCTAACGAGTTAAAGATACCTACGCCGTATTTCACTTGTAATCCTGGCGCAATATAACCACTTACCGCAATCTGTGATTTTGTCCCTGCTCCAGATGTCGATAACG
>CAMQZF010000032.1 GCA_947039525.1 uncultured Photobacterium sp.
GAGACGAGCTTGCTGCTGGATGTGTTCAGCGAACAAGCAGGTCGTCTCACGCTTGTGGCGAATGGTGTTCGTCGACCGCGTTCTTTTTTAAAAGGCATTCTTCAACCTTTTACGCCCTTGTTTTTGGAATGGCGAGGACGCGGTTCACTTCAAACCCTGCAAAAAGCAGAGCCCATCAGTCTGGCGTTGCCTTTGTTTGGGGGTTCTCTTTACTCTGCGTTTTATGTGAATGAAATTCTGTGTCGAGTTCTCGATGTGAATACCCCTTATCCCCATCTTTTTTTTGATTATCTCAATGCATTGCGTGAATTAGCGCAAAATACCGATCCGCAAATTCCCCTACGTCGTTTTGAATTGGCGTTGTTGACCCATCTTGGTTACGGTATTGATTTTTTGCATTGTTTTGGCAGTGGTTTACCCATTGATGATCGAATGACGTATTTATACCGTGAACAGCAAGGTTTTATTGCGTCAACCATGCCTCATCCAATGTCTTTTACAGGAGCTCAATTGCGATCTCTTGCTGAAGGTCAATTTGCTAGCCTAGAACAATTACAAGCGGCGAAACGTTTTACACGTTTGGCATTAAAACCATACATTGGCAGTAAGCCATTAAAAAGTAGGGAGTTATTTCTCCCGAGAGAAAGGAGTAATTCATTATGAGTCAGCTTTTATTAGGTGTGAATATTGATCACATTGCGACATTGCGTAATGCCCGTGGTACTCGTTACCCAGATCCAGTGCATGCAGCTGAAGTTGCAGAGCGTGCCGGTGCTGATGGTATTACTGTGCATTTACGAGAAGATCGCCGCCATATTAACGATCGCGATGTTCGTATTTTACGTGAAACGATTCAAACTCGTATGAATTTAGAAATGGCCGTTACTGATGAAATGGTTGCCATTGCACTAGAGTTAAAACCTCATTTTGTGTGCTTAGTGCCTGAAAAGCGTGAAGAGTTGACAACTGAGGGCGGTTTGGATGTTGCAGGTCAATTAGATAAAGTGCAGAAGGCGACGAAGGTATTATCTGAAGCGGGTATTTTTGTTTCTTTATTTATCGATGCTGATCCTCGTCAGATTGATGCTTCTCTTGCTTGTGGTGCCCCTTATATTGAATTGCATACTGGCCATTATGCGGATGCATCTACACCCGCTGAGCAGCAAGCCGAATTGAAAAAAATTGCAGCGGCGGCAAGTTACGCTGACGGCTTAGGTATTAAAGTGAATGCGGGTCATGGTTTGACATACCATAATGTGACTCCGATTGCCGCGTTACCTGAAATGCATGAATTGAACATTGGTCACTCCATTATTGGTCGTGCGGCATTTGATGGTTTGAATAAAGCTGTGGCTGATATGAAACAAATAATGCTGGATGTGCGTCGTTAATATGGCCATTTTAGGATTAGGAACAGATATTGTTGAGGTCGCTCGTATTGAAAAAGTATACGACCGTTTAGGCGATGCTTTTGCTCAGCGTATTTTGACACCATCTGAAATGACACACTTTAAAACTTTACGTTTTAAAGCGCGTTATTTAGCTAAGCGTTTTTCAGTAAAAGAAGCGGCATCGAAAGCTTTAGGTACGGGGATTGCGAAAGGGGTTTCTTTTCATGACTTTACCGTTGTAAATGATGAATATGGTAAACCATCATTACTCTTATCTGGGCAGGCTGCACATTTTGCAAATGCATTAGGGGTAGTGCAGACGCATGTCAGCTTATCCGATGAAAAGTGTTATGCCGTGGCGATGGTTATTTTCGAGTCCTAATGAATGAAAAAGACAAAAAGCTGATGGGCTTTTTGTCTTTTTTATTATTGTCTTACCGATCAATATTGATAAGGTATGGCAGCTTTCGTGATGTTTTCCATTTCATCCATTAATTCTAATAATTCAGGCTCTAAGTCCTCTATTGATACGTGTTTTTTCAATTCAGTTTCAATGGTATGGCATAAGTTTTTCAGTCTTGGTACACCACAATAAGCCGCGCTGCCGTGTAATTTATGTATGGTTGGCCACAGATCGACAGCATGATCGTTCAGCCCTTTATTAATCAGTGATTTTACTTCCGGCATGAAATTGAGCAGCATTTGCAGCATGTCTTTAGCCAGATCTTCTTTTCCTGCGGCTTGTATTAAGGCCAATTCCCAATCTAAAGTGCAATCTATTTTTATAGGTTCTTCTTTTTTATTTGAAGTGCTCTTGTGTGGTGAGAGTGCGTAGGCTTTGCCCCATTTGGTTAATGTCTGATGCAAAATACTTTCTTCGATAGGCTTGGTGAGATAATCATCCATACCTGAACATAATAAGCGCTCTCTTTCCCCCTCCATAGCATGAGCAGTAACGGCAATGATCGGCGTATGTCGGTTTAATTGGCTTTGATGGATATGTTGGCTGGCTGTTACTCCATCCATTTCAGGCATTTGAATGTCCATGAGAATGAGATCAAATTCGTGCTTTTGGCAAAGAGTTAAGGCGTCTTGCCCACCACTTGCAACTGTGACTTGATCAACCATTTCATTTAAGAGGACAGAAATTAATTTAAGATTCGCAGGGTTATCATCCACGGCGAGAATGTGTAATGGGTAATGTACTTTGGCTTTCTCAGTGGTTAATGCGATTAAACGTTGATCGACAGTGTCGCTATCGATTAAAACATTGAATAATTTTCTTAATGAAATGGGCTTAGATAAACAGTGGCTTACACCCGTTTGTATTAATTGTTCGGATAAACTTAATTCATTTGCTGGCAAACTGATGATTAGTTTTTGCCCTTGTTTGTCTAATACTTGAATGTCTTTTTGTAATTGGCTTAAGGGTGGATGTGTAATCGGTGATAAGTTGTATAACACAAAATCATACTGTGAGGATTCGGTCGGTAAGGTGGCGTGGCTGTTTACGACTAAACCGACGTGCGTTAATTGTTTGGTTAATAATAGGCGCAAAGTATCATTGGGTTCTATTAGCAATAAGCTTTTATTCAACAATGTGTCCGTGACCAGATGCTGAGAAACAGGCAAATCAGTTTTGATTAAGGTTAGGATAAAACTGAATTGAGAGCCGTGATGTAATTGACTGTTTAAACGAATTTTGCCACCCATTTGCGACACTAATTTTTGCGTAATAACCAAGCCTAATCCTGTACCACCATAATGACGTGAAATGCTGGCATCGGCTTGGCTAAAAGCTTGGAATAATAAGCTTTGTTGGCGTTTTGATATGCCAATACCGGTATCACTGACCATGAACTCCACATCCATCGTATTTAGATTGTCTTTAACCCGTGAAACTTGAATATCAATATTGCCCGATTCCGTGAATTTAACGGCATTGCCAATCAAATTGGTCAGTACCTGTTGGATTCGTAATGGATCACCAATTAAGCTTTCTGGGATTTGTGGGTCAATATTTAAGGTTAACTCAATGCCTTTTTCATGCGCACTTGGTGCCAGTAGGCAAAGCATGTCATCGAGTGACGTTGCGAAATCAAAAGGGATGTTTTCTAGGGATAGCTTACCTGCTTCTAATTTAGAGAAGTCCAAAATATCATTGATGATGGTTAATAAATTATTTGCCGACTTTTCAATGGTTAGCAGATAATCCTGTTGGCTTGACGTCAATGGGGTTTTTAATATTTGGCGGGTAAAACCAATCACACCATTTAATGGGGTGCGTAATTCATGGGACATATTGGCCAAAAATTCAGACTTTACGCGTGCGGCCTCTTGAGCGCGTTTTTTCGCGATATCCAATTCGACGTTTTGAATTTCAAGTTGTTCTAAGGTTTCGCGTAGATCTGAAGTGGCTTGATCAATACTTTGCTGCATTTCAATGTGGTATTCCGATAACGAAATGGCCATGGCATTGATACCATTTTTTAGGGTATCTAACTCTCCGAGTAATTGTCCTTCAATACGAATATCTAAATGACCACGTCGGATGCGATCGACCACGCTGACCATATTGGAAATTGGCCGAGTGACGTCTTTCATTAAGCGGTAAGCAAATAATGAAGAAAGACCTAATCCCATTAGAAGTACAATGAATGCGGTAAAAATTTCTTGATATTGTTGTAAGCGTAATGAAGTTAAATCCAGTTCTAGTGCGATGTAACCAATGGGGGTTCCTGTGTGAGACAAGGATGCTGTGGGTAAATCGCTGAATGGGTTTTCACTGAGAATCGGAGCGCGAATGATCAATACATTATGTTCAAAATGAGTTTCGAGTAACACTGGAATCGGTTGATTATTGGGGTACATTAACGCATCAAAGTTACGGTGAAAGTTCGATGTGACAAACAATTGGTTTTTCGCATTGAATACCGCAATGCTGCGGATGATATCGGAATGTTTGCGGTGTGCGTAACTGATTAATCGTCTTACCGCTTCTCGATTGTTGTCTGTCATGGCGTATTCCGATGAAATCGCCAAGGGTTCGATAATACTGGAGCCGGTTAAAATTAATTGATGCTCTAAATCTTGATACCGATTTAAAGTAAAAAAAGCGCTTAATAACAAGCCGATAATTAATGTTGGTGCCAGTGTTAGCGTAAAGACACGCGCTCGAAGTCCGTATTTGGTCATGGTTCTCTTAATTACAAGAAAGTGATTCTGTGGGAGAATTGATCGCTACAATCAGTAGTGCTTAGAATAATTGAAACTAAGCCTACTCGACAATCAATCTATGTCTGATCAGTGAGTCAAAACACTATGGCACGCTTTTTTAAGCCGCAAAAACGCAAAGTTACCGATAATTCACATAAAGAGTTACACATTCGTCGTCTCGATCATTTGGGATCTGGTATTGCTTATTGGCAAGATAAGCCCGTATTTGTAGAAGGGGCCTTGCCGGATGAAACCGTCTTAGTTCAATTAATTGAAGACAAAAAGCAGTATGCTCGTGGTCGAGTGATGAAGCGTTTAAGCGACAATGTACAGCGTGTAAAGCCAAAGTGCCCGTTGTATCAGCAATGTGGCGGTTGCCACTTGCAGCATTTATCACACGAAGGGCAAGTTGCCGCGAAGCAAGCCTCACTTTTGGAATTAATGACAAAGTTCTCACAAGTCAGTGAGTTTGGATCTGATGTTGTGGCGGAGCCTGTTGTTTCTGCGCCTTTTGGTTATCGTCGTTGTGCTCGTTTGGGCATTATGATGGATAAAAAAGGGGGATTGCAGATCGGTTTTCGTCAGAAAAACAGCAAAGTCTTAGTTGATGTTGCTCATTGTCCGGTTTTAGTCGATGAATTGAATGACATTCTACCGTCATTGCGCACGCTGTTAACCTTTTTGAAATCGAAAAAACATTTGGGTCATATTGAGTTAATTGCGGCAGATAATGGCCCAGTTGTACTTTTACGTCACTTAAGTCCGTTACCAAAGACTGATCTCGATGCGATTATGTCGTTTTCTTTGCAATATAATATTATGTTTTATCTTGAGCCAGAATCAGGTCAAGTTATCTCAATTAATGGCGAAATGCCTTATTATATTCTTATGGATGACAAGTTCACGTTTTCACCGAAGGATTTTATTCAGGTGAATGCAAATGTGAACACGGCCATGGTTGAGCAAGCACTGTCGTGGCTGGACATCCAACACAATGATCGAATTTTAGATTTGTTTTGTGGATTGGGTAATTTTAGCCTGCCGTTGGCACAAAAAGCAGAGTCGGTTGTGGGGGTGGAAGGCATTGATGACATGGTAGTACGTTCAGAAATGAATGCAAAAGCCAATCATCGTGACAATGTGACTTTCTATCAAGCCAACCTTGAAGAAGATGTGACTCAACAGGCTTGGGCTAAAGCCCCATTTAATAAAATTTTATTGGATCCGGCTCGTGCTGGGGCAAGTGGTGTGATGACACACATTCTTGCATTAAAACCAGAGCGTATCGTTTATGTGTCGTGTAATCCTGCGACACTGGCTCGAGACAGTAAAATCTTGCTAGACAAAGGATACCAATTGGCGCGATTGGGGATGCTAGATATGTTTCCACAAACGGGGCATTTGGAGTCCATGGCGTTATTTATGAAGCAATGATGAGCGTAATTCATTAAGTTAAGCGATTGAATAGGATAAGAATATGGTTGCTGTTCGTAGTGCACATTTGAAGGAACAGGGTACATTTGAACTGTCATCATGGATTGATGGGTTGGAGCTTGATAAAAAAATGTCATTGGCTTTGACAAAAACCTATCAATATTGTCGCCTCTTGATGGTTGAGGATGAGGAAGCGGATTTAATGTCGTGGCGTGGTCGAGAGATGGTTGAAATCTTAGTGACCTTGAGCATGGACAGCGATACTTTGTGTGCCGCGTTATTATTTCCTCTTGTTCAAAGCGAGCGTTATAACATCGATTGTTTGACGGATGAGTACAGCGTTACCATCATCAGTCTGATTTTGGGGGTCAACCAAATGGCCGCCATTGGTCAATTGAACTCAGCCAAGGAGGGTGAGGAATATGCCGAACAGGTGGACAGCATTCGTCGCATGTTGTTGTCTATGGTGGACGATTTTCGTTGTGTGGTCATTAAATTGGCTGAGCGAATCTGTTATTTGCGTGAGGTGAAAGATGAGCCTGACGAAGTACGTCGTGCTGCCGCAAAAATGTGCGCTAATATTTATGCCCCTTTAGCGAATCGTTTGGGAATCGGACAGTTAAAATGGGAAATAGAAGATTACACTTTCCGTTATCAACATCCTGATACTTATAAGCAAATTGCTAAGCAGCTATCAGAGCGTCGTATTGATCGTGAATCCTATATTGCTCATTTCTTAGACGATCTTGATACTTCCATTAAAGCGGCAAATCTTTGTGCCGAAGTGCAAGGCCGTCCAAAGCATATTTACAGCATTTGGCGAAAAATGCAGAAGAAGAGTCTCGCTTTTGATGAATTATTTGATGTCAGAGCTGTACGTATTATTGCGGATCAATTGCAAGATTGTTATGCGGTATTAGGGATTGTTCACACTAAGTATCGTCACTTGCCAAAAGAGTTTGATGATTATGTCGCGAATCCGAAACCCAATGGTTACCAATCAATTCATACCGTAGTGATTGGTCCTGAAGGGAAAACGATCGAGATTCAAATTCGTACCAAGCAAATGCACGAAGATTCGGAGTTAGGGGTTGCCGCCCACTGGAAATACAAAGAAGGTGGTGCTTCGAGCGGTGCGCGAACGGCTTATGATGAGAAAATTAACTGGCTACGTAAACTTCTGGTATGGCAAGAAGAAATGTCGGATTCGGGCGAGATGCTTGAAGAACTTCGTAGCCAAGTCTTTGATGATCGCGTGTATGCGTTTACCCCAAAAGGTGATGTCGTGGATTTACCGATTCACTCGACCCCTTTAGATTTTGCTTATCATATTCATTCCGAAGTTGGTCATCGTTGTATTGGTGCCAAAGTGGAAGGGCGCATTGTGCCTTTTACTTATCAACTTCAAATGGGTGATCAAGTCGAAATTATCACGCAAAAAGAGCCAAATCCGTCGCGTGATTGGTTGAATCCTAATTTGGGTTTTGTTACATCTAGCCGTTCTCGCGCTAAAGTCCACGCCTGGTTTCGTAAACAAGCCCGTGATAAGAATTTAGCGGCAGGGCGGGAGATTTTGGAAACGGAACTTCATAAAATTAATGTGAAGTTTAAAGATGCTGAGCCGCATGCTTTAAAGCGTTTTAACGTTAATAGTGCGGATGATTTGTTTGTGGGCATTGGCAGCGGTGATTTGCGAATCAATCAAATCATCAATCATGTGAACGCTCAACTTAATAAACCCACGGCGGAAGAAGTCGATCGTCAGCTATTGGATAAATTGGCAGAAGCCAGTACGAAAGTCGTAGCGAAGAAAACTCAACGAGATGCGGTTGTTGTTGAAGGGGTGGATAACCTCATGACACATCTTGCTCGTTGTTGTCAGCCGATTCCTGGCGATGACATTATGGGGTTTGTCACCCAAGGTCGAGGTATTTCAGTACACCGTGCGGATTGTGAACAGTTGGATGAACTTCGCCACGTTGCGGCTGAACGATTGATTCAGACGGTTTGGGGATCCGGATTTTCAGGCAGTTATAATATAACGGTTCGAGTGACGGCTTCTGAACGAAATGGTTTGATAAAAGATCTGACCAATTTATTTCTTAATGAAAAAGTGAAAGTTTCAGGGATGAAGAGCCGCATTGATTTTAAACAACAAATGTCGATCATGGACTTTGATTTAGAATTGAATGATTTAGATACCTTAAGTCGCGTGTTAAAACGTGTTGAAAATATTAAGGATGTTGGTTCTGCGACTCGTTTGTATTAATTTTTTCTAATATGATTTAAAGAAAAAGGAAGCTTCGGCTTCCTTTTTTCTAAATGAGAATAATTGACATTACCTTTTAGTGAAATTGGAGTTACCAATGAGCCAATCTGCAAATAATGCCTTAGAATCTTTATTACAGACTATGACAGCGTTAAGAGATCCTGAAACTGGCTGTCCTTGGGACAGAAAACAAACGTTTGATTCGATCGTGCCGTACACATTAGAAGAAGCTTACGAAGTGGCAGAAGCGATCGAATTAAAAGATTGGTCTGCCATTAAAGAAGAACTGGGTGATTTGCTGTTTCAAATTGTGTTTTATTGCCAGTTAGGAAAAGAGGCTGGTAAGTTCGATTTTCAAGGCGTGATGGAAGGACTCAATCAAAAGTTGGTTGCGCGTCACCCCCATGTTTTTGATGATGCTAATTTGTCTACGGATGAAGAAATTAAAGCGAATTGGGAAAAAACAAAGCAAGTCGAGCGCGATCAAAAAATGGCGGCCAAAAGTGTCCTAGCGGATGTGCCGTTAGCATTGCCAGCCTTAAGTCGAGCTGAGAAAATTCAGAAACGCTGTGCAACGGTTGGGTTTGATTGGAAGACCTTAGGACCTGTTGTAGATAAAGTAAAAGAAGAGTTGGATGAAGTGCTTGAGGAAGTGATCTTAGAGCCACAGATTCCAGAGCGGATTGCAGAAGAAGTTGGTGATCTGTTGTTTGCTACGGTCAATTTAAGTCGCCATTTAGGTGTTAAACCTGAGCAAGCATTGAGTGATGCAAACCGTAAATTTGAGCGTCGTTTTCGCCAAGTTGAGAGTAATGTGTTACAAAATGTTAATTCTTTGAGATTATGCACTTTAAACGAGTTAGAATCTGAATGGCAGAAAGTAAAACAACAAGAGAAAAATGATTCAAGCTGTTGATGTTACTATGAATAACTGATGTTAAGTGATTGATTTTTACTTGTTTGATTGAATGAATTTTAACGATTGCGTGCAGTTTGAGATTGTTCGAATGGGGTGAGTCTGATAGACTGATCTCCCGTCCAGATACTAAATTCCACACCAATCTTCCAGGTTTATTATGACAACAAATTACATTTTTGTTACGGGCGGAGTTGTTTCCTCTCTTGGTAAAGGTATTGCTGCTGCTTCTTTGGCTGCAATTTTAGAAGCTCGTGGCTTAAACGTCACTATGATGAAGCTTGACCCTTACATCAACGTTGATCCTGGTACTATGAGCCCAACACAACACGGTGAAGTGTTTGTAACGGAAGACGGCGCAGAAACGGATCTTGACTTGGGGCATTATGAGCGATTCATTCGCACTAAAATGACCAAGCGTAATAACTTTACCGCAGGTCGTATTTACGCAGAAGTACTGCGTAAAGAGCGTCGTGGTGATTACCTTGGTGCCACTATTCAGGTGATTCCACACATTACCAACGAAATTAAAGAACGTGTATTAAAAGGCGCGGAAGGTCACGATGTGGCTATCGTTGAAGTGGGTGGTACAGTTGGTGATATCGAGTCTTTGCCATTTATGGAGGCGATTCGTCAGTTAGCTATTCAACAAGGTCGTGAGCACACCATGTTCATGCACTTAACGTTAGTGCCATATTTAGCGGCGGCGGGTGAAGTAAAAACCAAGCCAACACAGCACTCAGTAAAAGAGTTGTTGTCGATTGGTATTCAACCAGACATTTTGATTTGTCGTTCTGATCGTAACATTCCAGCGAACGAGCGTGCAAAGATTGCTTTATTCTGTAACGTGCAAGAGAAAGCCGTTATTTCGATGCGTGATGTTGATTCTATCTACAAAATCCCGCAATTGATTAAAGCACAAGGTTTAGATGATTTAATTTGTACTCGTTTTGGTATTAAGGCACCAGAGGCCGATTTAAGCGAGTGGGAACGCGTTATTTTTGAAGAAGCCAATCCAACAGGTGAAGTAACTATCGGCATGGTGGGTAAGTACACTGAATTGCCAGATGCGTATAAGTCTGTGAATGAAGCACTGAAACATGCAGGTTTAAAAAATCGTTTATCTGTCCATATTAAGTACATTGATTCTCAAGATGTTGAATCAAAAGGTACATCTGTATTGGAAGGTTTAGACGCCATTTTGGTTCCTGGTGGTTTTGGTAACCGCGGTATTGAAGGTAAAATCTTGACCGCTCAGTATGCTCGTGAAAACAAAATCCCATACTTAGGCATCTGTTTAGGGATGCAAGTAGCGATGATTGAATTTGCTCGTAATGTTGCAGGCCTAACAGGTGCGCATTCTTCTGAATTTGATGAGAAAACACCATTTCCTGTTGTTGGTTTAATCACTGAGTGGTTGGATAACGAAGGTCAAGTTGAAACTCGTACTAAAAAATCTGATTTGGGTGGAACAATGCGACTTGGTTCGCAATTATGTCACCTAAAGAATGGCTCTAAAGTACGTGAATTGTATGGTAAGGCATCGATTCATGAGCGTCACCGTCATCGCTATGAAGTGAATAACGGATTATTGCCACAATTGGAAAAAGCGGGTTTAACTGTGTCGGGTTTATCTGCTGATAAGAAGCTTGTGGAAATCATTGAGTTGCCAAATCATCCTTGGTTTGTTGCAGCGCAGTTCCACCCAGAATTTACGTCAACACCACGTGACGGACATCCATTGTTTGAAGGATTTGTGAAGGCAGCAGGCCAACACCAACGTGGCGAGCTGAAATAAAAAGGATTCCAGTTGAGGCTGGTAAACAGCCTCAATGATTTAGCTTAAAATGACAGACAAAAAAGAGGATATCTAATGTCTAAGATTGTTAAAGTTCTAGGTCGTGAAATTATTGATTCACGTGGTAACCCAACAGTAGAAGCAGAAGTTCACTTAGAAGGTGGTTTCGTTGGTATGGCGGCTGCGCCATCTGGTGCTTCAACGGGTTCTCGTGAAGCATTAGAATTGCGTGACGGTGATAAGTCTCGTTTCCTAGGCAAAGGCGTATTGAAAGCAGTTGCGGCTATTAATGGCCCAATCGCAGACGCTTTGACTGGTAAAGACGCAAAAGATCAAGCTGCTATTGACCAGATCATGATCGATCTAGACGGTACTGAAAATAAATCACAATTTGGTGCTAACGCAATTCTTGCGGTATCGCTAGCAAACGCAAAAGCGGCTGCTGCCTCTAAAGGTATGGCATTGTTTGAGCACATTGCTGAGCTAAACGGTACTCCAGGTCAATTCTCTATGCCTCTACCTATGATGAACATCATCAACGGTGGTGAGCACGCAGATAACACTGTTGATATTCAAGAGTTCATGATTCAGCCTGTTGGTGCTAAAACACTTCGTGAAGCTGTACGCATGGGTTCTGAAGTATTCCATAGCCTAGCAAAAGTACTTAAATCTAAAGGCATGAGCACAGCCGTTGGTGATGAAGGTGGTTTCGCACCAAACCTTGAGTCAAACGAAGCTGCACTTAAAGCAATTCAAGAAGCGGTTGAAGCAGCTGGTTACACACTAGGTACTGATATTACTCTAGCAATGGACTGTGCAGCATCTGAGTTCTACAACAAAGAACAAGGTATCTACGACCTTAAAGGCGAAGGTAAGCAATTTACTTCTGAAGAGTTCAACTTCTTCTTGAAGGATCTTACTGAAAAATTCCCAGCGATCGTTTCTATTGAAGATGGTCTAGATGAATCAGATTGGGCTGGCTTTAAGCACCAAACTGAATTGTTAGGCGATAAGATTCAATTGGTTGGTGACGATCTATTCGTAACAAACACTAAGATCTTCGCTGAAGGTATTGAGAAAGGCATCACTAACTCAATCTTAATCAAGCTTAACCAAATCGGTTCTTTGACTGAAACTCTAGCTTGTATCAAAATGGCAAAAGATGCAGGTTACACCGCGGTTATTTCTCACCGTTCAGGCGAGACAGAAGACGCAACTATTGCTGATTTAGCGGTAGGTACTGCTGCAGGTCAAATTAAGACGGGTTCAATGAGCCGTTCTGACCGTGTTGCTAAGTACAACCAACTTATTCGTATCGAAGAAGCATTGGGTGAGCGTGCGCCATTCAATGGTTTGAAAGAAGTAAAAGGCCGAGCTTAATTTTTAAGCGCTAATGTCTTTGTACTGTAAAGAATGAATTTAAAAGCCGCCTGAATGGGCGGTTTTTTTATGCCTGTTGTTCGAGTACTAGTCATCATTCCGTGATTATGGGATTATGATCTCCTTACTGGAATCAAGCTGACTTGGTTCAAATCTTAATTTTATAAGAATACGCTGATGTGTATTTTTATTAACTAGATGGAAACGGCATGCGTTTGTTTACTCTTGCGTTGTGTGCCCTATTATTGTGGCTGCAATACGATTTATGGATTGGACGAAATGGCTTCATGGAATATGAAACGGTTAAAACTCATGTTGCTGAGCAAATTAATACCAATACCAAATTAACTCAACGTAATCAGGAGATGTACGCTGAAATTAATGATCTACAAAGTGGATTAAGCGCTGTGGAAGCGCGTGCTCGTAGTGAATTAGGTTTCACTAAACCAGGAGAAACTTTCTTCCGTATTGTGGGCGATAATGCAAATTCAACGGCAGTGACGCCGACGGTGGTATCACCCACTTCTCTAGCCTCTGTTAAACCTCAATAGTATTTATTATGAAAAGACGCATTACAGCCATTGTGCCTGCTGCTGGTGTTGGACGCCGTATGTTAGCGGATCGTCCTAAGCAATACTTGATGATTGCGGGAAAAACGATTTTAGAGCATACGATTGAAGCTCTGTTAAGTCATGATGATATTGAGCAAGTAGTGATTGCGGTTAGTGAGGGAGACCCTTACTTTGCAACCTTACCGTTGATTCATGATAAGCGAATTGTTATCGCGCTTGGTGGTGTTGAACGAGCTGATTCAGTGCAATCAGCGTTGGCTTTGATTGAGCATGATGGTTGGGTGCTCGTGCACGATGCTGCACGTCCTTGTTTAACACAAAAAGATTTAACGCAACTTATACAGGTTGCCATGGCGACGGATCAAGGTGCGATTTTGGCATCACCTGTTCGTGATACCATGAAACGAGGTACGCCTAATGGCGTGGAAACGACGGTTGATCGTGTGAACTTATGGCATGCGCTGACACCACAAATGTGTTCGGTATCAATGCTAAGGACATCGCTTCACTCGGCATTGTCTGCGGGTGCTGTGATTACGGATGAGGCGTCAGCACTCGAGTTTTGTGGCTATAAACCTAAGTTGGTTTTAGGTCGTGCTGATAATATTAAAGTGACGCAGCCAGAAGATTTGGCGTTAGCGGCGTTTTATTTGCAACAAAGAGGCGAATAACGATGATGCGAATTGGACATGGATTTGATGTGCATAAATTTGGTGGTGATGGCCCTATTATTATTGGTGGTGTCAGCATTCCTTATGAACAAGGCCTAATTGCACATTCTGATGGTGATGTGGCTTTACACGCCGTTTGTGATGCTTTATTGGGCGCTATTGGTGCAGGTGATATAGGTCGACACTTTCCGGATACCGATGCGGAATGGGCAGGGGCTGACAGTCGTGGCTTATTGCGTGATGTGTATAAGAAAGTGATCGCAACAGGCTATGTGCTAGGGAATGTGGATGTCACTATCATTGCTCAAGCACCGAAAATGACACCGCACATTTTGTCCATGTGTACGTGTCTCGCTGAAGATTTACAGACCGCTTTGGATCGTATTAATGTGAAAGCGACAACCACAGAAAAATTGGGTTTTACGGGTCGTAAAGAAGGCATTGCTTGTGAAGCGGTTGTGCTATTAATGAAAGCCTAATTTTTGATGTCTTTGGTTTAATCGAAATCTCAATGTCTTGTTGTCTATTGAGATTTTTTTTATTTATATTTTGAGAGAGCGTGTTCGTCTCTCTTTTTCTTGGATTAAAACGGTACTTTTATGTCAACAGTTATGGATCAGTTTGCTTGGTTGCATGGTAAACCAACAGTTACGGCGTCATTAAAGTCAATGCCTGAAGATTTTATGGTGAATGAAGATTTAGGCTTTGATTTTTGCGGCACTGGCGAACACTTTATGGTTAAGATTCGTAAAGTGGGCGAAAACACGAAATACGTTGTGAATGAATTAGCAAAAGCTTGTGGTGTCACTTCTCGTCAAGTGAGCAGGGCGGGCTTGAAAGATCGCCATGCGGTAACGGAACAATGGTTAAGTGTGCATTTACCCGGAAAGGCGGATCCGGATTTAACGGAATTTGTTGCTACGCATCCGGGTATTGACGTGTTAGAAACCACTCGCCATGATAAGAAATTGCGTCCTGGTGATTTGAAAGGCAATCAGTTCATATTGCGTCTTCGTGATGTGAGTGATTTAGCGGAAGCGGAAAAGCGTTTTGCCTTAATTCAAGAGCAAGGTGTGCCGAATTATTTTGGTGAGCAACGTTTTGGTCATAATGGCAATAATGTTGTGAAAGCCCGTGCTTGGGGTAACAATGAATTCCGTGTTCGTGATAAGAGTAAGCGTAGCTTTTATTTATCAGCGGCGCGTTCGTGGTTATTTAACTTAGTGGTGTCTGCTCGTTTAGACAAAGGTTTACTTACTACGCCATTATTGGGCGATTGTTTGGCGGTACCTAATCGTCATGATTGTACGCTTGTTGAATCGATTGATGATACTTTGTTAGCGGATTTGCATGCGGGTCGTTGTGCGATTACGGCACCTTTGGTTGGTGATAATGCCTTACCGACTAAAGCCGATGCAGAAGCGTTTGAGCTAAGCATCATTGATCAAGAGCCTGCACTATTGGCATTAATTCGTGATAATCGTATGCGTCATGAGCGTCGTACATTAGTGTTAAAGCCAGAAGCGATGACATGGAAGATTGAAAATAATGACATTATTGTGTCGTTTGCGTTGCCTGCAGGGTGCTTTGCAACGTCTGTGATGCGTGAAGTCATTGTTAATGATGAAAATAAGGATGGTGACCATGAGAATATTGATCAGTAATGACGATGGTTTTTTTGCTGAGGGAATAAATACACTCGCACAAGTCTTATCTGATATTGCTGACGTTTTTGTTGCTGCGCCTGATCGGAATCGATCAGGGGCTTCCAATTCATTAACGTTAGAAAATCCATTACGAATTCGAGAAGAAAAACCACAGTGGATTTCTGTACAAGGGACGCCGACGGATTGTGTCCATGTGGCCTTGAATGAGTGGCTAGAAATCCCACCAGATATGGTGATCACTGGCATTAATCACGGTGCTAATTTGGGTGACGATGTCGTGTACTCAGGAACCGTCGCGGCAGCCATGGAAGCGCATTTTTTAGGTATTCCTGCGATTGCTGTCTCTTTAGTGGGTCATACGCACTTTGATACAGCGGCTCAAGTCGTGAAAAATTTAGTACTGAAATTACAGCAAGTTCCGCTTTCCCCACAGCATATTTTAAATGTGAATGTGCCTGATGTACCACTCGATGCGATACAAGCCTTAACTGTGACTCGTTTAGGGTCTCGTCATCATACGGAAGCGATGGTGAAAACCAAGGATCCTCGCGGTCAAGATATTTACTGGTTTGGTCCTCTCGGCCAGTGTCGAGATGATGCGGAAGATACCGATTTTCATGCCATTGCCAACCTAAATGTCTCTATTACCCCCATCATGGTGGATCTCACCGCATACAATCAATTGTCATTATTGAAACAATGGGTTTCAGGTCAGGAGACTGAGTAATAATGCGCTATGTGGAAGAACGGTTGCAGCTTATCCGTACGCTTTGTCATCAAGGGATTGATGATAAAGCAGTTTTAGAAGCCATGCGTCAGGTTCCAAGGGAACTTTTTGTTGATGAAGCTTTGGCTCATCAAGCGTTTGATAATAATGCGTTACCAATTGGTTGTGGACAAACCATTTCCCAGCCGTATATGGTGGCGAAAATGACGCAGTTATTGTGTTTACATTCCACAAGTCGCGTGCTGGAAATTGGTACGGGGTCGGGATATCAAACCGCAATTTTGGCGCATATGGTTGAGCACGTTTATTCCGTTGAACGCATTAAAACTTTGCAGTGGC
>CAMQZF010000033.1 GCA_947039525.1 uncultured Photobacterium sp.
ACGTGTGCTCTTCCGATCTCAGCCCTAATGCCACCAGCAAAAAGATAACCGCGAATAGGGCTTGCCACGCAAATTCTCGGCCTGTCGAAGATACCAAGGTCGTATGTAAAGACAGATGAATTGGTGGAGTTCGGATTAATCGAACTAACGGCCAACCACAGGATAAAATGGCCCCAATCAGCGCAATCACAAAACTGGTTAAGCCCCACTGCCATTGCCAGCTCAACTCTGGATTAATATGAGCACCGTATAAATCATTCAATGTGGCTGCAACAGAAGGCATTAACTGATGAGCTAACAGCAGCCCCAATCCATTCCCGCCAATCACCCCTAAAATGACCCACACAAATAATTCAATGCTCAAAATCTGAGACAATTCTCGATTAGAAGCGCCAAGCTGACGCAAAATACCCACTAACCGCTGCCGCTGTGATAATGATAACGAAATGGCCTGATAAAAAATAAACAACCCGATCACAAACGACAGTAGCCCCATCGCAAATAAATTTAAGTGAAAAGCCTCTGTTAAAGGTTCTAATTTTTCACTGTGATCACGTTCTAAGGTCAATGTGGGTGGCAAGTTCTGCCGTAATTTTGCCTGAGTTTCCGGTGACAGTTTGCCACAAATGATCGCTGTTAATTCCATACTTGGCCGTAATTGGCGCAGTAAGGAAATATCGGCAATCATTTTTGCACCACCGACTTCTTCATTACTGACAACTTTAATCGGACCAATGGATCGATCATTACTCAATGGCAGCATTTCACCATTTGTAAATCCCATGTAATCAGCTAAAGATTGCCCCACCATCACAGGGTAAGGGGTGCGCATTAACTGCGTTAAATTGCCTTGACCCTCGGTATCCAAATGTGTTGTTACACCAATCAATGAAATCGGATCAATACCAATCAGTTTTAATTTTTGTCCTGATTTCGTTTCAATGCGATCCATCACTAATGGCACACACTGATTAAAGCCACTACGACGTAATTGAATGTAAAAACCTTGGGGAATGCCCTGATTGGCATCAGTAGAACGAATTCGATAGGGAAACGGATTCGAAAAAAGTTGTTCACCTTGACGATAACTGACTTTGGCTTGCTGGTTCACTGCCATGACTCCAACCAACAAAGCAATCCCCAGTGTTAATCCTAACCACATTAAAACGATTTGAATGGAATGGCGGCGATAATGTCCCCACAACGCTTTAACGACGGGACTGAACATGCAATTGCCCTCCTTGCAATCGAATACAGCCACTCATGTGATTCGCTACTTTATCGCTGTGTGTCACAAGCAATAACGAACATTGCAATTCTTGTGTCATATGAACCAAGAGCCGAATGACATTTTCAGCATTACGTTCATCCAGACTGCCTGTCGGTTCGTCTGCCAATAAAATATCTGGCTCCATATACAAAGCACGAGCAATGGCGACCCTTTGTTGTTGCCCACCAGACAACTCCTCAGGATAACGCTTTAGCACAGGCATCAGATCCATTGCTGACAATAACTGACGCCATAACGTCGAATTTTCAGGCAATCCTTTTAATTGGCGACAAAAACGAATGTTATCGCCCACATTTAATGTGGGCAATAAATTAAACTGTTGAAAAACGAGACCAATATGCTGTCGACGAAAAGCGGTGCGTTTTTTTTCAGATAATAAATGAATGGGGGAATCTTGAAACCAGACTTCCCCATCATCTAACAAATCCAAACCCGCAATGACATTTAATAACGTGCTTTTACCTACGCCACTTTCTCCCATCAACGCCAATTGCTGCCCGCGAGCTAGCTCTAAATTTGCCCCTTGTAGGACGGCGTGATATTCCTCACCATCTTGATAACTTTTACAAAGGTTCGTTAACCGCAGCATATTGCCTCAGATTTTTTGTGATAATTATTCAGATATGACCAGTATATTCCACCAAGTTTATCTGTCAAACCAAGATCATAGGGATTTTAAGTACCGAAAAAAAGCATAAAAAGTCCTATTAAACACACGATGTTAACGTTAAATTATTCACCCAACGTCGACTGTATACCCGCCATACTGACCCGCCAATTTTGACGATTTCTTCAACAATCAAGAGCCCAAACAGTACAGATAACGAACAATCCCACCACCATGCAGCCATCATTACAATAGGAATACCGATCACCCATTGCGCAATAACATCTTGATAAAAACAAAACTTAATATCACCACCCGCTCTTAATACGCCATTAATGAGTGTTATTGGTATGCTTCTAATCACAATCATAATGGTAAATAAGATAAAAAATCGTTCTGTTGTCGCTCGTGTTTCCTCATCCAAGGCCGAAAATAACGATAAAATAGGGTCTTGAATCAAGATCATCAAGATGGCAATACACACTGAGCACAACACATTAAATCCAGTCACAATCCAAGCTTGCACATACGCTTCTTCTGATTGATTTGCGCCTAATTGATTGCCTATCAACACGGCAGAAGCACTGGAAATACCAATCAATAAGGCCAACGCTAAAGACTCAATCGGCGTAATCACCGATAACGCAATTAAACCATCGACGCCCTGTTGCCCAATAATGGCGTGATAAGTAAAAATTCCCGCTGACCATGCTAAGGCATTACTCGCTATCGGCAATGATAAGCGTAAAAAACGCTTAATTTGCGGCCATTGACACGCACTCTTAAATACCGAAAACGACAAGGATAACGTATGCTTGGTTGCATACAAATACCCAAAGAGTAACCCAACCTCAACCAAACCGCTGATCGTTGTTGCCCATGCTGCACCTGCAATCCCCATCGCTGGAAATCCCCAATAGCCAAAAATCAACACCCCATTCAGTACGATATTTAAAACAATACCAATCAGACTAAAAAAAGTACTGACTCCCGGTTGATGCATTGAACGTAAGCCAACCGCAACACTGCTCCCTAATGCCACCGCCAACAAACTGATACTGGTGATGGTTAAATACTCAGCACCCAGTGCAATAACCGCATCCGATTGTGTTGCTAACCCAATGATCGACTCAGACATTCCAGCAAACGCGATTGCCATTAATGATGCTAATACCAGCGTCACGATAATGGTCAACCCCGTACTTTGCTTAAATCCCTCAAAATTTTTAGCCCCCCAGTATTGAGCGGTTAATAACGCACCACCGGAAGTAATGCCAAACATCATGATTGTCACAACAAATAAGGCTTTTCCTGCAATGCCAATCGCGGCAACGTCCATTTCACTTAATTGGCCTAGCATGACAATGTCGACCAAACTTCGGCTAGAAAACAGCATCATTTGAAAGGCAATGGGCAATGCCATGATGATTAATTTCCACAAAAAACCTTGCCGTAACTGATCCGCCAACAATTGTTTCATCGTCTCTCTTATCCTTGAAAAATAATCCTTATATGCTGAGCGCGAGTTTATAGACTACAGTCAAGATAACAATTTATATTCAAAGAGATAGATCTCAATTTTAGAATAAAGAACATCCTATATTAAGGAGCACACCAATATGCCAAAAAACATTCTTGTTATTGGGGCTTCTGGCTATATTGGACGCCATTTGGTTCCCCTATTACTGAGTAAAAAACATCATGTAAAAGCCACAGCAAGGAAGATTGAAACACTTGAATATGAAACATGGGCTTCTCATAACAATATTGAGCTAATTGAGTTGGATCTTCTCTCTTCCCCTAATTTAACGGCTCTGTTAAACAACATCGATATCGTCTTTTTTTTGGTTCATGGGATGAGCCATGGGCATGATTTTATCGATATTGAATTAACGGCAGCGAAAAGACTGAGCCACGCTTTACATCACAGTAAAGTGAATACCGTCATTTATCTGGGGGCGTTGCAACCATCTTCGAATTTACATTCAATGACGACTTCCCATTCTTCATTACGATCCATCGAACGATCTCAACATTTGCATGCCCGTAAAGAAACGGGAGACATTTTGCGTGATAGTGGTATTACCACCATTGAGTTACGAGCAGGGATTATTATTGGTCCGGGTTCCGCCGCCTTTGAAGTCATGCGCGATTTTGTCCAACATTTACCAATACTTGTCGTCCCAAAAGACATAAGCAATCGAAATGCCATTATTGCTTTACCCAATCTTTTGCATTATTTAGTCGAACTGATACAGACCCCGCCACCGCAACATGCTATTTATGATGTCCCCAGTGCTGAATCACTGACTTATCAGCAACAATTAAAGCGGCTAAGCACCATACTCAATCAACATCCCCCGATCATTCGAGTGCCATTGTTTCCGTTAAGGGCCATGCAATCCCTGTTGTCCATTACGACATCAGTACCCAACAATATTGCCCGTGCATTAATGGCGGGATTAAGCCATGACCTGTATACGCAAGACAGTCAGCTGCAAACTCGTTATCCGCAATCGTTATTAAATTATGATGAGGCTGTTCGGCTCGCGCTGAAACAAGAACAGAAAGTGGTTCAACACCGCTTATGGGGATTTGATAAGGAAGCACTTGTCCGTTGGCAACCCAATTACGGTTATTATCCCAAACAAGCAGGTTTTACTTATACAACCACCGCAACCGCAGAGTCACTGTGGAAAACAATCCAAACAATTGGCAAACCACCTTACGGTTATTTTTACGGTAATCGTTTATGGCAGTGTCGAGAATGGATTGATCATAGGATCACCGCAATATGGCCCGATACCATAAGACGACTCAAGCCACTAGAATCGCAAACATCAATCAATGAAAATGATAATGAAACCGGAAAAATGTTACACGTTGGCGATCAGATTGAAAGCTGGAAAGTGATTGAAGCCAAAGAAAATACACACTTAACCTTATTATTTGGCATGAAAGCACCAGGGTTAGGTCGCTTTACTTGTCACATAAAAGATGACGGTGATTACCGTAAGTTGGATATTCGAGCATGGTGGCACCCTGCTGGCTTTTGGGGATTGCTTTATTGGTTTGTACTCATGCCCGCACATCTGTTTTTATTCAAAGGCATGGCAAAAAAAATCAGCTCATTAAGCCAATAAAAAGAACAGAAAGATTATCTGATTTTTAAACAAAGAAAATCACGCATAAGAATAACAACACGCTGAATATAACATTCATCCTCAGCGTGCTATTTCATTTAATAAAAATCAGCCATTGCTTGGCGACTCAGGCAAAGCAGATCCTTGGTTATTTGGAAATAACACAAATTCCCCATGGTACTTAACCAAGGATTTATAATCTGTCATTTTGAAAAGTAATAAACCATGGCGATACGCCAAGTCCACCACTTCTTGCACTGAACCTCGAACATACAATGACACGGGCTTGATCAAGGCTTGAGTTTCCGTATCAATGCCTTTTTGCCATTGAGCCGAACACACAACTAAAGATGACTGTCCTTGCGTTTGATGCGTTACTTTTCGACTAACTTCATATTCTGTCGTGATCAGCCATCCTTTTTGCTGAAGATCGGCATACAACGCCTGAATGCTTTCTGCGGAGATCACGTTCGTTGGTGCGCCATCTAATGTGGCTTTTAACGCTTCAAAGGTTTTTCGTAATTGTGCTTTCGTGCCTAATGTTCGGGCTTGCTTTTGCCACTCTAATAAGATTTTCGACACACAAGAATCAAAACGCTGATCTTTAATGACCTTGGTAACCCACACATTCATGTAATTCGTTGCACTGACAGGATTGTTTGGAATGACATTACCTTCAATCGCACGATCTAATGCCTCTAATCCTTTTGTTACTACTTTATGAATCTCATCACGGAATACTGTCATTATTCTTCTTCTGTTTCTCGGGCTAGGAACCAATAAAAAGCCGCTGATAATACCGCACATGCTGCCATACTCAAAGCCATAGGCCACACCGTACGATCTGGCATCATTGCGACCAAAGTACCCACAACCGATCCCGTACCAAAACGAATGGTTCCCGCAAGCGATGAAGCCGTGCCTGCCATTTGAGGGTACTTTCCTAACAAACAGGCCATTGAATTACTGCCGATAACCGAAATGGTTCCCACAAACATCATAACGGGAACAACAACACCCCACAGTCCCAGACCAAAGAATTGCCCAAGAACAATTAATCCACCAGCAACCAATTGTACGAGCAGTCCCAGTTTTAACATGGAATGCGTACCAATTTTTCGCACCCAACGACCATTGATCGACGTCATTAGAATCAAACACACAATGTTCAATGACATGAAGTAACCGAAATGCTCAGGTGCGACATGATAATGATCGATATAAATGAACGCCCCTACCGTTAGAAACGTGAACATACCAGCGAATGAAAAACCACTACAGAACACAAATCCTAATGCAGCAGGCGTACTTAATAATTTGGCGTAATTGCGTAATGTGGAGCCTAAATGCAGAGGTAAGCGTTTTTCTTTGGACAAGGTTTCGGGAATTTTATACACAATAGCCGCAATCACGATCACGGCAAAAATGGCTAATGCCCAAAAAATCGATCGCCAGCCAAACCAAGCCGCTAAGTAACCACCGGCAATCGGGGCGGCTAAAGGCGCAATCGTCATCACCAACGTAATAAATGACATGGTGCGTGCAAATTCTTCACGATCAAACATGTCGCGCACTAACGCTTGAATAATGACAGCAGCCGCAGCACCGGTAAATCCTTGGAAAACACGAACTAAGGTTAATTGCCCAATATCAGTACTCATTGCGCCTAGTACCGCCATGATGGCAAAGCACAAAGTACCAATGAGAAGCACAGGTTTGCGTCCGTAGCTGTCCGCTAAAGGACCATGAAATAGCTGACCAATCGCAAATCCCGCAGTATAGGCAGTTAAGGTCGTCTGTACCGCACTTGGCGATGCTAATAATGCTTTTGCAATATCCGGCATCGCTGGTAAATACATATCAATCGCTAAAGGGGTCAGCGCCGCAATAGCACCAAGAATCACAATCAGCAAAAAGCTTAATTGTGATGTTTTTTGATCCGTCATAACACCCACAATAAAAAAGAAAACACATGGAATATGCGTCTATATTTTAAGAATAAGATAATATTTAATGATGTTAATCATTAGTACTCAATAAGATAACATTGAGTTTACATATAAAAAAAGGGCTTTATGCCCTTTTTGATTTCTTTTGAGAGGAATTAATCTTTAATAAGAAAAGAAGCAGATTCTTCTTCCGTTAACAAACGGTATTCACCTGGTGCTAATGCGTCATCTAAACACACTGATCCCACTTTTTCTCGGTGCAGTGCTTCCACTTTATTACCAATAGAAGCAAACATGCGTTTCACTTGGTGGTATTTTCCTTCACTGATAGTTAAACGTGCTTCCGTTTCCGTCAATAATTCCAAGACCGCTGGACGAGTTAAATCGTCCTCTCCACGTAATTGCACACCTTTCGCAAATAACTCAATCGTGTCTTCTGGCACAGGATCGGCCAAGGTCACTCGGTACACTTTTTCACAATAATGACGAGGAGAAGTAATACGGTGTGACCATTGACCATCATCCGTCAACAAAACCAAACCTGTCGTATCGCCATCCAAACGCCCTGCAACATGCAGTTTTTCAGGGCTGACTTCGTCCAAAAGTACAAACACCGGTGGGTTAAAGTCATCCACTTGAGAGCAGACAAAACCTTGAGGCTTGTTTAACATAAAGTATCGAGGACCGTGCAAAGCTAACGGACGATCGTCAAACGTGACCTCGCAATCGTCAGTCACTTGAGTCGCCGCCCCTTTAACAACATTACCGTTAACAGAAATATGTTTGTCTCTTAGTAATTTTCCCGCTTCTCGACGTGTAATACCCAAAGTGACGGTTAAAAATTTATCTAGCCTCATGATGGCTCCAGCTTTGCAAAATGGGGGCTATTATAGAAAGTGTTACCGTGACTGACTATGACTCTTTTGCACAAGATCACAGATAAGCGCACTTTCTCAACTCAAAATGAACATTTCAGCCTGTTAATCGTCAATTAATAGGTAGACGCTCTGTCGTTTGCCCGTTATAACGGATTGAAACTATCGCATATTGACCGTTATACCGAGTTGTCGACATGCTTATAATTGCGTTAAGTCGTTCCACGATTTTATTTAGAGGTTCAAATAATGACGATTTCTTTAGTCGCGCCGTCTTCTGATTCTTTTCATCTGTTACTTGAATTGATTTCTGAGTTATTTCAATACGAAGCCTTGCCTCTTCAGGCAGAACAAACACAACAAGCGGTGTTTCAATTAATCAATAACCCTGAACTTGGCCAAGCGTGGTTCCTTGAAGCACAAACGGAACAAGGCCCTGTTATTTTAGGGCATGTGATCATCAGTTTTAGCTTCAGTCTTGAATATGGTGGGCGCATCGCCATGATTGATCAAATTTATCTTAAACCTGAATGGCGAAATCAAGGCATTGGTACGCAAATTTTGCCGATGGTCGAGGCGTGTATTCTGAAAGCGGGTGCTCGTGCTTTATCATTGGAAGTCAATATCGGGAATAAATCCGCTCGACGTTTTTATGAGCGTCATCAGTTTGTCCCTCATCGACAATTTTGCGTCATGGTCAAAACCTTCCCAGCGGAAGTGCAATCCTTAAACATCGCTTCTTAATGCCCATCCATCCCTCGATTTGATAGAAAAGGTCTTATTTGAGGGATGGTTTTATGTTGAGTATTCATTTTGAGGAAAACAACTCACTCCGTTACACTGCCTTTCTCATTGTCTTCTCCTCACAGAATAAATTATGTACACACTACGTCCTTATCAACGCGATTGCGTACAAGCTACACTGCATTATTTTCGGAAACATCATACTCCCGCCGTTTTAACCTTACCAACCGGCGCTGGTAAAAGCCTTGTTATTGCCGAATTAGCCCGTATCGCTAAAGGGCGAGTCATGGTACTGACTCATGTCAAAGAATTAGTCGAACAAAATCATGCCAAATACGAAAGTTATGATCTAACCGCAGGCATTTTTTCAGCAGGACTCGGACGTAAAGAAACCCAAGAGAAAGTAGTGTTCGCCTCCGTCCAATCATTAGCCAATGCTTTAGACCAATTTACCGAGCAATTTTCGTTATTGGTCATCGATGAATGTCATCGAGTGCCGGATGATGAAAACAGCGCCTATCGCCGTGTTATTCAACATTTACAATCCATAAATCCAACACTGAGAATTCTAGGGCTGACCGCCACCCCTTATCGTTTGGGTATGGGTTGGATATATCAGTATCACACTCGTGGACAAGTCAAAACGGAACAACCTCGTTTTTTTCGAGATTGTATCTTTGAGCTACCCATTCGCTATTTATTGGATGAGGGCTATTTAACTCCACCCAAATGGGTTGATATGGCGGTGAAAGGTTACGACTTTTCCTCGTTAACCCTTACCCAAACGGGGCATTTTCGCGAACAAGATGTCGAACGTATCCTTCAGCGATCCCAACGTGCAACGCCAATGATCATCGAACAAGTTATCAAAGCCTCTCTTGATCGTAAAGGCATCATGATCTTTGCATCAACGGTCAATCATGCTCAAGAAATCATGAGTTACTTAATTGATGAAAATGCGGCTTTGATTATTGGTGACACCCCCTTGATCGAGCGTGATCGCATCATCCAAGATTTCAAACATCAAAAAATTAAATTTTTGGTCAACGTCTCAGTATTAACCACTGGTTTTGATGCTCCCCATGTCGATTTGGTTGCCATTTTGCGCCCCACCGAATCTATCAGCCTTTATCAACAAATTGTCGGGCGTGGATTACGTTTAGCCAACGGAAAAACGGATTGTTTAATTCTAGAATTTGCTGGAAATTGCTACGATCTATATCAACCTGACATCGGTGATCCAAAACCCAACAGCGACAGTGAATTGGTCATGGTGCCTTGCCCCGCGTGTGGGTTTAAAAACAACTTTTGGGGGAAACTCGATCCCGCTGGATTTTTAATTGAGCATTATGGGCGACGTTGCCAAGGTTATTTTGAGAATGAAGAAGACGGCACTCGAGAAGAATGTGGTTATCGCTTTCGCGCCAAATATTGTGATGAGTGTGGTGCGGATAACGACATCGCAGCTCGTCGATGCCACGTCTGTGATGCTGTCATGATTGATCCAGATAAAAAATTGCGAGACGCTTTAAAACTGAAAGATGCCATGATCATGCATTGTAGTGATATGCAGCTAGAGGCTGGAAAAAATCAATACAATAAACCGCAATTAAAAGTACGCTATATCAGTCAAGAAGGCGGTGAAATCAGTGAATTTTTCACTCTCTCAACCAAACAACAAAAAGCCGATTTTTTGACCTTTTTTATTCAACGCCACTTAGTCGACCGACATCGTCCCTTTATCGACACCGCGCCCAGTAAAGTCGTTCAACAAAGTCATCGATTACGCCCACCAGACATTGTGATTGCCCGAAAAAAGGGACGATTTTGGGTCATTCGAGATAAATTATTTGACGTTTCCCTTTTTCCGACAGAAAAAACTCAACAACACAGTAGGCAACTGTAACTTTTCATTGAATTTGCTAACACTGAGTGATAGAGTGCGCGCTCGTTTTTAACGACAGTCAGCAAGGTCGCATTGCTGGCTGAATCTATCTTTAATATGAGAATTTATTATGAAATTTGATGCAGTATTGCGTACTGATTTAGGTAAAGGTGCGAGCCGCCGCCTACGTCTAACTGAGAACTTCCCAGCAATCATCTACGGTGGCGAAGAAGCTCCGATTGCTATCACTCTTTCTCACAACGTTATCATCAACCAAATGGACAAAGCTGAGTTTTACGAAGCAATTACTCTAGTTGTTGACGGTAAAGAAATCAAAGTTAAGCCACAAGACATTCAACGTCACGCTTACAAGCCAAAAGTTCAACACATGGACTTCGTTCGCATCTAATTGTTATTAGTGTGAATAAAAAAAAGCGCCGATTGGCGCTTTTTTTATGTGTCTTCGTTCAAGAACAGTGCAGGTTGTGACACTATTAAATTCGGGCGTGGTTTTCGTTGATGAAAACACCCCTGCTGATAATACGCTTTTCGTTTGCGTTGTAAGGCCAATCGAATAATATTGGCTTTTTGCGACTCGCTGAATGTGAGCCACTCAAAACGCTCTTCTCTTCGACGCCAACAACCCAAACAATAACCTCGCTCATTCATGCGACAAATACCACGACACGGGTTCGGGATAGGAAAAAAATCCAACTGTTCCATTTGGGTTCAATTCTCATTCATAACAAAAGCATACGTTTATTCTTACGTCATCGACTCAGAAGTCAATCATTCTGATAGAAAAGACATAAAACCAAACAATAGAAAACATAATCAGTCAAAAAAACCGCATAAAAATAAAAACATTATGTAGCTGTAAAATAATTACTGATATATGGGCATTTTCATCATAAGCAAATGCTTTATGCTTTTAAGAACACTCCTTAATATACTCACTCATTATGCACTTACACAGTATGAAATTTCCTTATAGTAAAACGACTGTCGCTTTATTGGCTGGTTTAGGCGGAGCCATTTGTATTGCCATTCTGGCCGGATTAGACTTTAACATTAAAGAAGCCGCTTTATTAATTGCTCCTTATGGAGCGACCATGGTGCTGGTTTTTGGTGTTCATCAAAGCCCGTTAGCACAACCTAAAAATGTCATTGTGGGCCATTTAATCACCGCACTTGTGGGATTGATTTTTGTTCATTACCTTCCTGTCAATCCTCTAACATTGGGCATTGCGGTCGGATTAGGGATCTTCTTTATGGTGGTCTTTGATGTCACTCACCCACCTGCCGGTGGTAACCCATTATTGATCATGATGGCAGGACAAAAAAGTTGGTTGTTTTTACTGCACCCAATCCTATTGGGTACCGTACTCATTGTCGTTGTTGGTATCCTTTTTCATCGCTGTATTCCAAACCATCAATACCCTTTTAATGGCGATAAGTAATTTTTGAGAGTTTATTTCACTAAAATAGACGTTCTCTTATGAGCTTATAGCGATTATAAAAGGAAAACATTAATTAAGGGCGATGACCATGTACCAACATATTTTATTATTACTCGATTTTGACTATAACAATGAACATTTAATCTCAAAAATCATTGCTATGGCCGAAAGTAGCCAAGCCAAATTATCTTTCATTAATATTGATGACAGTAATATTGATTACATTCCTTATTACTTAGATTTAATGCACCCGAAATCAACCGATGAAGATTACAAAAGTGCGGCAAATATGGATTTGAGTGATTTTGATATCATGAGTGATGAAAACCTAATTCACTCAGAAAACATGGATCGCCTAAAACGAGCGAAAGAAACCTTGGCGGGCTTTGATTTTCCATTAGATTCATTTTTCATTGCCAGTGGTGATTTTGTGAAGAAAACACAAGAAATCGCGAAAAAACATGAATGTGATCTTTTAGTCATGGCTCATCATCATAGCCATTGGTATCACAAGTTTATGGTAAACCATGCCAAAGATGCGATCAATCATTTCACAACTGACATGTTAATTAGCCAAGAATAATTATTGTGCCTTTTTTACTCGCATTTTTATTCAGTATCTCTTCTAACCTCGATAATTTTGTTATTGGGGTTTCTTATGGCTTAAAAGAAGAAACCATCGGTTGGTCTTCAAATGTCATTATTTCACTGATCACGACTCTAATTACCTATTTATCCATGGCGTTTGGGCAATATCTTTTACATTGGGTGCCCAATACCTTAGCGAACATTTTAGGCGCGGTCATTTTTGTCGCGATGGGGATTTGGTTTATTTTAAGTGATGTGTGGCATCACAATACCGATAAACCCGATCAGCCAGACACCATGACGTGGCAACGAGCAATTGGCGTCGGTTTTTTATTGTCCGTTAATAACATTGGCATCGGTATTTTAGGCAGTGTCGCAGGCTTACACATCATTACTGTCTTGTGGCTTACCTTTATCACTTGCTTATTATTAACCTATGTCGGCAATAATATTGGCGATCATGTGATTGGTCGCTTCATCGGGCAATACAACGATCGGATTTCTGGTGGTTTACTCATTTTGTTAGGAATCGGTTCCTTATGGTTATAAGGAACCCAGCAAGATAAGGTCAACACTCAGCCAAATAAACGCTGAAAAAATCCAGTAGGAGGCTGATTTCGTTGTAACTTCACTGTAATTAGCCCAGAAGATAAGGGATATTGACGCTTAATATTAATCGGCTGTCCTGAATATAAGTCTTTTTCAATATAAGCAAAGAACATATCAATGCAGGTTTCCGCTTCCACTAACAATATTTGATCAGAAGGAGACTTCGAAGAAAATCTCTGTAAAAAACATTCACCATCCTGACGATGGCTACTCTCTGTAATATTAATCGTACGCATCATGTTACTTTCTTTCCCTGTCATAAAATTCATGATATAGAGTCTCTCTCAAATCCAATTTTGATGCTTTATTGCATCAATAATTTATTGAGTTGGAATCATATCGACATTTTCTGAAAAATTATCCTTTTAACAGAAAAAATGAGAGTTTATTAAAAACTCTACTCTTCTCTTTCTATTAAACACAGCATTTAATGCATTAAATTATTAATCTTGATACTTGTTGCATAGTTATTCATGTAAATAATGCAGGCCTGCTCTGTTTCAGAGCAAAATTCAAAACAACCCGCATCTTAAAGATAAAATTAACAATAAAAATATCTGGCACAGACTGTATGTTATTCTTGCCCCTGTTTTCAAGCGGAAAAATACAAAATACTTCATAAGGATTGTGATATGGATTTTTTTATTCCTCTAACAACAGATCACCAGCAAGCCGAAAATGTCTATTCAGGATTGATGACTTACTTAAAAACACCGCCTCAAGCTCAGCGAATCCATACCTTGTCTTGGATGCATGAGGGTATTCCTTGTGAGTGCTCTGTTGGTGGTAATTTGCCTGATATTTTTTGTTTATCTGAACCAATATTAGCGATCTTTGATTGTGGTGATCTTTTAAAGATCTGTACACCCAGTCGAGGTACTGTGCATAATACACCGATATACGTTGATAAATTATCAGTTCACCATGTTGAGTATTTCAATCCTAGTTCCCGATTTAAAATACAATGATAAATAATATCAACGTAACTGCAGATAAGAAAATATGACCTTATAAAGCGGTTTTTCTCTTTTATTATCGAGTAAAAATAAAGTATTACTCAATTAAATATTGAGTAATATATATAAAACACATGAAAAAAATACGCAATTTCCTTGCGTCTCCACATAAGCCCAATATGAATAAAATACAATTAATTTCAAATAATTAATTAAAAAATACATGACAGGATTCGTACGCTTTCTATAACGAGAAAGTTTAGCAAGACTACCGTTATCCACTGAAGCATGGTTTAATATTCTGTCCTTATTTATAGAGCCAATACTATGACTGATACTGCTTTACTTTCTCTTGATGATGCAATTGAAGCCGCTTATGATATTTTCTTAGAAATGGCAGCTGATAGCCTAGAGCCAGCAGATGTCATTCTGTTCACTGCTCAATTTGATGATCGCGGTGCAGCAGAAGCGGTTGAGATTAGTGATGACTGGGCTGAACACGTTGGCTTTGACGTTGATAAAACACGCTATGCTGAAATTTGCATTGGTTTAGTCAATGAAAGCAACGATGAATTAGACGATGTTTTTGCTCGTTTACTTATTAGCCTCGATCCAGAGCATAAGTTCTGCCACGCTTTATGGAAACGCGATTAAGTTTTATCGCTCACCATAAAAAAAGCACGATCATGACGATCGTGCTTTTTTATTGCGCATCAATAATGATTACGACGCCAAAACAGAATCCACAGATAGATTCTTACGTACCATTAATAAACTGAAGAATACCAAAATTGACATCACAGACAAAATAGCACCCAAACTAAATTGACTGTGAGCATGCATTAAAGAACCCGCTAACGTTGCCAATCCCGCACCTAAGTTTTGTACACCGCCAAGAATAGCACCCGCTGTGCCTGCATGATGTGGAAATGGTTGAATCGCCGCTGTGGTTGCCGCTGGAAATAAAATACCAGCGCCTAAGAAATAGAAAAACGCACCGCCAATTAAGGTTGGGATTGTCACTAATCCTGCCATTCCTGGAATAATAATAGTGACAGAGCCAATGGCAATCGCCACCAAACCCACCCACAAGACACGATTCGCCCCCATGCGTTGAACTAAGGTTGAAGACAACCAAGATCCTGCAAGATAGCCAGGTAAAGGCAAAATGAATAACAAACTTACTGTGGTCGGTGACAATTTTAATACACTGCCCAATAACACACCAGCTGCCGCTTCAAAGGCCGCGACACCCGCAAAAGTTGCGATCAAACACAGTACATAGGCTTGAAATTGACGATTGGAAAATACATAACGGTAGCTTACCCACACACCCTCTTTACGACGACGCTCCGCTGGCATAGTTTCAATAAACGAAGTCAACATTGCCAACGTCACAAAGGCACCGAAAATCAGCAAAAAGAAATAGCTCGAACGCCAACCAATGTGAGACGATAAAAAGCCCCCCAAAACTGGTGCGATCAAAGGTGAAAAAATCACACCCATGCTGATTAAGCTGTTTGCTTTGTGCAATTGCGCACCGTCATACACATCGCGTGTAACAGTACGGCTCATTGCGCCGCCACAACCGGTACCACAACCTTGAATAAAGCTCGCAACAAGGAAGAAGTAAAAGTTTTGCGCTAAAATCGCACAGATCGTGCCGATCAAAAAGATGGACATACCAATAAGGATAACCGGACGACGACCAATGCGATCTGATAACGGACCGTAAACAAACTGAGAAGCACCATATGAAATCAAATAGGCCGCCATCACCGCTTGTAAATACGAGGATTGGATCGAAAAGAAATGTGACATCTGAGGAATCGCTGGCACATACATAGTTTGGGTCATCTGCCCAACAGCCACCAAAATAACAATCAGAAACAACAATTTTGACATGTTGTCGGTTGACGACGAGTTTTTAAGCACAGCCTATCCCTCAGTAACAGAATATTATTCTAAAAAAATTTGAATAGAGTCGATTTTCATCATTAAATAAAATTAATAATCTTCAATGTGAAACTTAACCAATATTTTATTCTGTATTTGTATGAATTATTGGTTTTAGACTCTAATAAAAGAGGCGTGAATAGTAGATCTGAGAACAAAAACAGGCAAGATAAAACGTGATAATGCGCACGATTTTTATTACCGTACGCATCAAAAAATCTAATGTGTGAGACTAAATTGACGTGTCATACTCAAGATCGGAAGAGCGTCGTGT
>CAMQZF010000034.1 GCA_947039525.1 uncultured Photobacterium sp.
AATGGCTAGAAAATGAAAACATCAGTTATCAATTTCACGATTATCGAACTAATGGCTTAACAGAAGAACAATTGTGTCATTTTGAAGAAAAATTGGGATGGGAAGCCTTGCTTAATAAGCGAGGCACCACTTATCGCCAACTCACTGATGAACAAAAAAACACGCTCAATAAAAACAATGCGATTACATTACTTTTAGCTCACCCAACAATGATTAAACGCCCGCTTCTAGTGCATGACGACCAATACACGCTGGGTTTTAAAGTGGATCAATACCAAGCAATTTTTCAAACTAAATAAGTAAGGATACAAGGATGACCACTCCGACTCTCGCACTAGCAAAAGACCTGATTAGCCGCCCTTCAGTCACCCCATTAGATGAAGGCTGCCAAACCTTAATGATTCAACGACTTGAAGCTCTTGGTTTTAAGATTGAAATCATGATTTTTGAAGATACGACCAATTTGTGGGCACGCAGAGGCACTGCCAGTCCTTTATTTGTGTTTGCAGGTCATACCGATGTCGTGCCATCGGGTCCAGAAAATGAATGGAATACGCCGCCTTTTGAGCCCACGATTATTGATGGCTACTTATATGGACGCGGTGCAGCAGATATGAAAGGCTCACTAGCCTGTATGGTTGTGGCGGTGGAACGCTTTATCGCTGAATATCCTAATCATCATGGATCAATTGCTTTTCTAATTACGTCGGATGAAGAGGGTCCCTTTATTAATGGTACAACACGAGTAGTTGATACACTTGAGGCACGACATGAAAAAATGGACATGTGCATTGTAGGCGAACCATCAAGCACACAACATGTCGGAGATGTCATAAAAAATGGACGTCGAGGGTCGATTACTGGTGATTTATACGTTCAAGGCACTCAAGGACATGTTGCCTACCCACACCTAGCAGAAAATCCCATTCACACAGCACTCGCTGCGTTAACCGAGCTTTCTCAAACCGTTTGGGATAATGGCAATGACTACTTCCCAGCCACCAGTTTTCAAATTGCAAATATTAATGCCGGTACTGGCGCATCGAATGTAATTCCAGGGGAGTTGCATGTTCAATTTAATTTTCGATTCAGCACTGAATTAACCGATGAAGACATTAAACACAAAGTTCATGCCATTTTAGATGCACATCATCTTAAGTATCGTTTGGATTGGACATTGAGCGGTCACCCTTTCTTAACCGGAGAAGGTTCTTTCTTACACGCGGTGGTTGATGCTGTTGAAAGTGTGACTCACAAAGAACCGGAATTATTAACGACTGGTGGTACATCGGATGGACGCTTCATTGCTAAAACAGGCACACAAGTTGTCGAACTTGGCCCTGTCAATGCCACCATTCATAAAATTAATGAATGTGTTCGTGTTGCTGATTTAGAAAGCCTCACTGACATGTATCAAAAAGTATTGGAAAACACATTAAAATGAACCCAGTATCCACTTCCTCTCCCTCTGCTTTTACGTTAGAACAAGTGACAGGGCAAACCATGGATCATTTACAACCTTATGGTGATCATTGGCTTCATAAGTCAATTTTAAATGATGTACAAGCCTTGCAGAGTGGCGCACAACAAGCTGGATTTGAGCTAACAATTGCCAGTGGTTTTCGTTCTTTTGAGCGACAATTACAAATTTGGAATGGGAAGTTTCGCGGCGAACGTCCTTTGCTTGATGCTAATAGCCAACCTTTAGCTATTGAAGGATTAAGCGACTTAGAGAAAACTCATGCCATTCTTCACTGGTCAGCCTTGCCAGGAGCCAGTCGCCATCATTGGGGAACGGATATGGACGTATATTGTAAGCTCAGCTTGCCTCATAACGTCAAGTTACAATTAGAGCCGTGGGAGTATGAGAATAATGGACACCAAGCAGCTTTAGCTGAATGGTTGAACAATAATATGCATCATTACGGTTTTTACCTGCCTTATGCACAAGATCAAGGTGGGGTAGCCAGAGAGCCTTGGCATCTCAGCCATTATGCTCAGTCTCAATCGATACTGGATATATTCACCTTATCTCAATTGAGAACCGTTTTAAGTCATTCTGAAATTGAAGGTAAAGACATCATTCTAACAAACTTAGATGATATCTATTCACGTTATATTAGTAATGTATCGCCGCTATCGTAACAATAAAAAAGCGGTCAACTTGACCGCTTTTTCTTACAAAATCACATCGATATTGATTATGGACGAATCAAGTAATCCGCTTGACCAACCCATTTATAACTGGTGAGTTCTTCTAAGCCCATGGGACCACGTGCATGCAGTTTTTGTGTTGATACAGCAACTTCCGCACCTAAACCAAATTGAGCACCATCGGTAAAACGAGTTGATACATTAACGTAAACCGCAGCGGAACCAGCACCATTAATAAAGTACTCTGCCGATGTCAGATCGTTTGTCAGAATTGCATCTGAATGGCTTGCATTATGATCTCGTAAATGTTGAATGGCTTCTTTTACGTCTTTCACAATCTTGACACCCAAGGTATAACTTAACCATTCAGTATCAAAATCACCCGCTTCTGCATAACGTAAATTAGCCGCTTTACCTTGTAAGCATTCATAAGCAGTATCATCAGCCACAAAGGTCACATTGCTGTTATTCAAACGCTCAGCAAGACGTGGTAAGAAAGCTTCTGCTACCAGCTCATTAACTAATAAAGTATCTAGCGCATTACACGCTGATGGGCGTTGTACCTTGCTGTTTTCAACCACATCCAGAGCACGAGATAAGTCAGCAGACAAATCGACATACATATGGCTCACTCCAAAACCACCTATAATGACGGGAATGGTGCTGTTCTCTTTACACATTTTATGAAGACCTGCACCACCACGAGGGATGATCATGTCAACGTATTGATCTAAACGCAGCAATTGTGCGACTAACTCACGATCGGGCTTATCAATGTATTGCACTGACGCTATCGGTAATCCGGACTTATCCAGTGCGATTTGAATAACTTTAACTAAAGCCATGTTTGAATGAAACGTTTCACGGCCGCCCCGTAAAATACTGGCATTACCCGTTTTTAAACATAATGCAGCAATATCAATGGTCACATTTGGGCGAGCTTCGTAAATCACCCCAACCACACCCAATGGTACGCGACGACGGCTCAAACGCATGCCATTTTCAAGAATGCGACTGTCCATTTCTGAGCCGACGGGATCGTTTAAACTGATTACGTTACGCACATCTGCCACAATACCAGCCAGACGCTCTTCATTTAACATCAATCGATCGACCAATGCTTCTGACATTCCACCATCTAAAGCTGCTTTAATGTCTTTTGCATTCGCTTCCAAAATTTGAACTTGATGTTGTTCGAGCTCTTCAGCAATAAATGCCAATGCTTGATTTTTTTGTGCCGTGGATGCTGTTGATAATATAAATGCCGCTTGTTGTGCTGATTGACCTAATTGTTCTAAATTCACGCGAATCCCCTTTTATTGATTTGATTCCCTGTGCTGTACCCTAACTGACTCACTTTAAATCACAACTAAGTCATCACGATGAATCGCCACAGAGCCGTACTCGTACCCTAAAATTTGATAGATATCATGGCTGTGCTTACCCGCAATTAGCACCAAATCTTTACTTGAATAACGGCATAAACCACGAGCTAAAAGCTTGCCGTTTGTATCAAAAATACGAGCAACTTCACCACGTTGAAATGTGCCTTTAATCTCAATAATGCCCTTTGCTAACAAGCTGCTTCCACGTTCCGTCAGCGCAGTCATAGCACCACCATCCACGATAATATCACCTGCCGGCGGAGGACCAGCCAAAATCCAACGTTTGCGACTTTCTAATGGACATTCTAATGGTAAGAATCGAGTTCCAACAGATTGATCATTAGCAATTTCAATGATCACATCAGGACGACTGCCCGCCGCGATCACCACTTCAATACCTGCACGACGTGCAACATCTGCCGCTTGAAGTTTCGTTGCCATACCACCAGTGCCTAAACCACCAACGCTGCCACCAGCAAGGTTACGTAAGGTTTCATCGATAGTGTGAACTTCTCGAATTAATTCAGCGTGAGGGTTACTGCGAGGATCGGCAGTAAATAAGCCGGGCTGATCAGTTAACAATAATAATTTATCAGCACCGGCTAGAATTCCTACGAGGGCAGACAAATTATCGTTATCGCCAACCTTAATCTCTGTTGTTGCCACCGCATCGTTCTCATTCACGACTGGAATGATGCTATTATCCAATAAAGCAACAAGCGTATCTCGCGCATTTAAGAAACGCTCTCGGTCATTTAAATCGGCACGAGTGAGTAGCATTTGACCAATATTTAAACCGTAAATATCAAACAAAGTTTCCCATTCTTGAATTAAGCGCGTTTGACCAACGGCTGCAAGCAATTGCTTGCTTGCCATTGTTTTAGGTAATTCAGGATAATTTAAATGAGCACGTCCCGCTGCAATTGCACCAGAGGTTACCACGATAATTTTATGGCCTTGCTGATGCAAAAAAGCACACTGGCGAACTAACGACACCATGTGTGCTCGATTTAAGGTTAAACCACCGCCAGTTAACACACTGGTGCCTAATTTTACGACAATAGTATGGTTAGCAGTTTCATTCTCTCGAATGGCTTTTTTTGTTGAAGTAGTCGAAGTTATTTTCGTCATGAGCATTCAATGGGCAAAGTGAATAAAATTCAATTTATTGGTTGTACCAATCCCATCTAAAAATCACAAGAAAAATACGAATTATGCTTCAATTTTATTGCACTCACTACGCAGCGGCTGCACTTAATGCCACTTCATCTAAATCTTTTGCCTCTGTTAAAGTCAATTCAAATTCTTCTTCAATGACTGAAACCAATTTGATGTAGAAATCGTTTAATGTGTGTAATACCGCCTCACTGTGTTTTGCAGGGACTTTATCACGATGCCATTTTCCCTGAGCGTCATAGCGTCCAAAGTAATAACGATATTCAAACCCTTTTTTAGTGGGCGTTAAAGTAAAACACCACCCCCAAAACTCTCGCACATCGGGTTCTTTTTTCGCGCTAATGCAACTGGATAAGCAATCAAAAAAATACGACGATTCACTCGACTCTTGTTGACGAAAATACGGTCCAATGGCCGTAAATTTCATGGTTAAACGCCCATAAGCGGGACACTCGTTTTCTGCCGTCATGATCACTCTCCCTTGTGTACCCAAACACCTTGTTATTCAAGTAAAGAACAGATTCTACTCACATGACAACAATAACTTGATTTTACAGTGTTATTTCATGGAATCTTTGATCCAACTGACGGCTTCTGTCATCACTCGCTGATACCCTTGATACAAGTTGCCTTCCGAGATAATCAAGGATTTCCCACCATAACTGGAAACGGCAATCATCTGATTATCCAACTCAGAGCTCAGCTGATCCCCTTTTAAACTGACTCCCAACATAGGTACCGAACTTTTACGACGAGCTAATAGCCCTTGATTTTTTAACGATAACGCAGAAAGTTGTGCCATGATTGTCGCTTGAGAGGCACCTGACTTTCCAAAACGCGAGGCCAACATATCAATGTGCATGCGCGGCAGTTTTTGCATTACATTAGGTGTGCTAAACAGACTGTGAATGGTGCCACCCACACTCACCGCACTTTTTAAGCGACTCGGCTCTAAACACCCCAAGCGTGCAGCAATATTACCGCCAAATCGCAAACCTAAAATTGATACTTGATAATGATCAACCCAAGGTATATCACGAATTTGCTGTAATAAAGCTTGATGCAGACGACTGCTGTCTTCCGTTAACGCCCAGCGACGGCTGCTGCCTACCGACGGCATGTCTAACGTTATCATCGCATAACCTGCGGGTGCTAAATAATCTCGATATAAGCACCACAGTTCACTTTGCAGCGTGTCTAAACCTCCAGTGACGATCACCGTTGGCAATAACACATCCATTCTCGGCAAATATAAATTGGCGTCAAATGTGCTGTTTTCATAATGAATCGGCACTGTTTTCATGGTCACTTTCAAACAGGTCATTGCTTCACGAAATAGCTGGTTTGCCTGAATCTCAGCTTGAGCTGCTAACTCATCCCCTTTAATGTGAGGATAAGCGGCAATGCTGTAATACGTGCTCGCCTTCATCAACTGTTCGCCCGCTTCTGCTTTTTGATTAGCGTCTAAATAATTACGGGCTTTTTGATGGTGTTTATTGGCAGCTGAAGACCATTCGTAAATCCAATTTCCCGGCCGATAACCAATGACAGTATCTAATAAATGATCTTGCGTTCGAGGTGAGTTCACATTGGCGATTCGTGAAAAAATAGCCTCCATCTCAATGGGATCAACCCCTTGCCAAATCCATTGAGGCCGACGAAGCACACGATACCAACCCAGCTTTTTATCTGAGCTTTCAGAACAAGCAATACGTGACAATGTCGACGTCTCTTTACTGGTTTGACGCGGAGCAAACAGTTGTTCTGATAGATTTTTCGTTGATTCTTTTGACATTGATATCCTTTAGACACTCAACAGTGGAATCTTAAACTTTGCGATATCATAACGTAATCCTTTCTGAATAAATGAAGGCTATTCTTTCTTTTTTGGATAAAAAAAAGCGCTAAAAGCGCTTTTCTTCATTTCTTCATTTATTCATTTATTCATTTATTCATTTATTACAGCGTAATCACTGCTTTGAAATGGGATCCACAAAAGTTACGGCCATATCCCACGGCTGTTCAATCCACGTTTCCTGTGGAATATCGACCACGTAATCATCGACCAAATGTTGACCTGCTGGTTTCGCACATACCGTCACAAACTTGCCTTTAGGGTACAGTTCACGAATCTTTTCCGCAGTCCCACCGGTATCAACTAGGTCATCAATAATAATAAAGCCTTCCCCATCCCCTTCAGCTTGTTTTAATACGCGCATATCACGCTGGTGAGCATGATCATAACTAGATATGCACACCGTATCGACATAACGAATTCCCAGCTCACGCGCTAAAATAGCCGCTGGTACCAAACCACCACGACTGACCGCAATAATTCCTTTCCACTGATCCGCAGGCAACAGTTTTAACGCTAACTGACGCGTATACATTTGCATCATATCCCAAGTGATAATGAACTTATTTGTCATGATGTTTTCCTTTCAAGCCTGAGGGATTACGTTATTCACTCATTTATAAGAAAAAGAGTTTTGCGATAAATAATGCGGAGATCACCCATACACTGATGTTGATTTCTCGCCCTTTGCCGCTCATTACTTTAATGGCAGCGTATGAAATAAAACCTAATCCAATGCCTTCGGCAATGGAATAAGTTAATGGCATTAACAAACACACCACAACAACGGGTGCCGCTTCGGTTAGATCACGCCAATTAATGGACGCCAACCCTGACATCATCAAAATAGCCACGTAAAACAAAGCACCAGCTGTCGCGTATGCCGGAACCATACCCGCTAATGGAGCAAAAAAGAGCGACAATAAAAACAAAAAAACCACCGTAACAGCGGTTTAACCCCGTACGACCGCCAGCAGCAACGCCAGAGACACTTTCCACGAAAGAGGTCGTATTTGAGGTTCCTAACATCGCTCCCACGGATGTTGCTGTACTGTCTGCCAATAATGCGCGATTTAAACGGGGTAATTTATTCTCTTTGTCCATCAGATTAGCTTTTGTAGCCACACCAACCAAGGTGCCTGCGGTATCAAATAAATCCACAAACAAAAACGCAAAAACAATAGAGATAAACCCAATCTCCATGGCTCCGGCCAGATCCATTTGCATAAACGTCGGGGCTAAACTGGGTGGTAACGAAACAATGCCGCTATAAGCCACATCCCCCATTACGACGCCTAAGGCTGTTACAATTAGAATCGCGATCAGTACAGCAGATTTATATCCTCGATGTACAAAACCAATTGTAAGAAAAAATCCTAATGCCGCCATAGCCGGTTGCAATGCCGTTAAATTGCCAACTTGTACCAAAGTTGCAGGACTTGCCACTACGATTCCCGCATTTTGCAAGGCAATAAAAGCTAAAAATACTCAATAATATGAAACATAAACCGGATAAAAATACAGCGCCGAGTGCAACCTGCCATGAATGCCCCATCCCCAACACCACTGTGTAGGTAAAAAAGGCATTCAGCCCCATCCCTGGTGCTTGTGCTACTGGATAATTTGCTAATAACCCCATGATAAAACAACCAATCATGGCGGCTAAACAAGTCGCAACAAAAACAGCGCCTTTATCCATTCCCGCATTAGCGAGCATGGTTGGATTAACAAAAATGATGTATGCCATGGTTAAAAAAGTGGTTAATCCCGCCAACACTTCGGTTTTTACGGTCGTATTATTTTGTGTGAGCTTAAATTGGCGCTCTAACCAATTCATTCCAAGCGTTGTCACCATATTTCTGGGTTTTAGCAGCCTATCCAACATCGTCCTTGTCCCTGTTAGGTCTGAATACACCAACGACGTAATCGTTTGCGTAAAAAATAGGGCTGATTATAGGCAGCTAAATTCACAATTTCTAGTTTATTGATAAAAAACACAAAAAGTGTGAAAACGATCACTTTATGGAAAAATAAAAAAGAAAACAGACACTGCTGTAATTCCTATACTTTATTTCCTTTTAGTGGACTCTTTCGAATAAAAACCATATTTAAAACTCAGAGTTTCAGATCCACATACGGCCATTTTTCACTATCGGTCACTATCCACTAGAAACAAAAAAGAGAGTTTTATACTTAAAAGTAATCCTTAAGATTATTTTCATCATAAAGCAACCAATCGTATTCATTGATCAAGACAATGGCAGGAAATACATTTTTGCCTGTTCGGTTTTTTCCTTGGGTGGTATCCTTTAAACCAACATAAATACTAATAAATAACCTTATCGTAAAATTAGTATCTATTTAATTTATTAAATCAAACTTATACAAGGAAACGGCTATGTCTGAGATTCGCTCACTGACACCCACTGCTTTATGGCAATTCTTCGATAATATTTGTGCCATTCCTCATCCATCTAAGCATGAAGAAGCCTTAGCCGCTTACATTATTGAGTTTGCAAAAAGTAAAAATTTAGACGTGCGCCGTGATGATACGGGCAATGTCATTATCAAAAAACCTGCGACCACAGGTATGGAAAACCGTAAAGGTGTTGTTCTACAAGCACACATTGATATGGTTCCACAAAAAAATGAAGAGACAGCGCACAACTTTGAGTTGGACTCCATTAAACCTTACATTGATGGTGAGTGGGTTACAGCACAAGGCACAACATTAGGTGCTGATAATGGCATTGGTATGGCGACCTGTTTGGCGGTCTTAGCGGCTGACGATATTGAGCATGGCCCATTAGAAGTTCTATTGACCATCGATGAAGAAGCTGGCATGACTGGCGCATTTGGTCTAAAAGCCGGTTGGTTAGAGGGTGATATTCTACTGAATACCGACTCTGAGCAAGAAGGTGAAGTGTACATGGGTTGTGCTGGCGGTGTTGACGGTGCGATTACACTTGATATTCAACGTCAAGTAACCCCAACGGATCACCAAGCTGTAAAATTAACGCTTAAAGGCTTAAAAGGCGGTCACTCAGGTTGTGATATTCACACCGGACGTGGTAACGCGAATAAACTGCTGGGTCGATTCCTATTCAATCATGCCCACGAGCTTAATTTGTCTGTCGCCCATTTCGCCGGTGGCAGCTTACGCAATGCCATTCCTCGTGAAGCGTCAGCCGTTGTGACAGTTCCTGCTGCAAATGTGGATGCACTAAACAGCTTATTTACTGAATACCAAGCATTATTAAGTGCAGAATTGGGTCGTGTTGAAACAGATATTGCTTTATTCACTGAAAACCAAGCATTACCAGAAACGGTTCTTACCGCGGATGATCAAGCGCGTTTCCTTGCAGTCTTAAATGCGTGTCCAAACGGCGTGATTCGCATGAGTGACGACATTCAAGGTGTTGTTGAAACCTCTCTAAACGTGGGTGTGATTACCACAGAAGACGATAAAATCGTTATATTATGCCTAATTCGTTCTTTGATGGATTCAGGTCGTCGTTATGTTGAAACTATGCTGGAAGCGGTCGCTCAATTAGCCAATGCTGATTGTGAATTCAAAGGTACTTACCCAGGTTGGAAGCCTGATGCAGACTCTGAAATCATGCACGTGTTCCGTGACACTTACCATAATTTGTATGGTAAAACGCCAAATATCATGGTCATTCACGCGGGTTTAGAATGTGGTTTGTTTAAAAAACCTTACCCAGAAATGGACATGCTCTCTTTTGGTCCAACGATTAAATTCCCACACTCTCCGGATGAGAAAGTGAACATCGCAACTGTTGCGTTATTCTGGGAACAAATGATCGCTATTTTGAAAAACATTCCAGTTAAAGCCTAATTGGTTTGAGCTTAAAAAAAGCCACGCGATTGCGTGGCTTTTTATTCCCAATCTAAGGTCAATTGTTGCGTCGTAACCATCGGTTCTAAACCGACACTCAATCCTAATAAACGAATGGATCGCCCTTCTTGCCGCAGTAATGCTTCTTTCAACAACGTTGAAAAATAACCTTCATCTAACTGAGATTGCGTGTGTTCGACTGTGGTCTGAGTAAAGTCCGCAAATTTTAATTTTATACCTTGTTTTGCAATGACTAATTCTGGACGTACTTTTTTCAACCGCATCACTAATTCTGGGTACAAACGATCCACAACAGACTGACATTCTGCTTCTGTCATGATGTTCTCTAAAAATGTTCGCTCAATACCAACAGACTTACGCTCCCTTGCCACAACGACCTCACGCTCATCAATACCTTGAGCTCGCAACCATAGTGACTGACCCAACTTACCAAATTGGTGGATTAAAGACCGCTGATCATACTGTTGCACGTCTGAACCGACATACAATCCAAGCTGATGCAGCTTTTCGATGGTCACCTTCCCGACTCCGGGAATCTTCTCTAACGGTAATCTTGCAACAAAATACGCCACCTGATCGGGGGGAATAACGTATTGCCCATTGGGTTTATTTAAATCAGACGCGATTTTGGCTAAAAATTTAATGGGAGCAATGCCTGCCGATGCCGTTAAATTCAATTCTTGTTCAATGGTTTGGCGAATGTGTTGAGCAATCAAGGTGGCCGAACCATGTAACAGATTACTGTTACTGACATCCAGATAGGCCTCATCCAATGACAATGGCTCAATAACGTCGGTATAACGTAAGAAAATTTCACGAATGTGCTGAGAAACATCTCGATAGAAATCCAAACGAGTCGGCACGACAACTAAATGCGGACACAATTGGAGTGCTTTCACGACTGGCATCGCAGATCTCACCCCAAACTCACGCGCTAAATAATTACAGGTTGTCACTACCCCCCGTTGTTCACTGCGACCTCCCACAGCAAGTGGCACAGTTTTCAATGCAGGGTTCTCGCGCATTTCCACGGCGGCGTAAAAACAGTCCATGTCGATGTGAATAATTTTTTTCTGAACAAACATACCTATCTAATACTGGTTATTTATACAGAATTAGTGTGTCACAAGTTATCAAAAATAAAAAGCCGAGAGCTGTCTCGGCTTTTTTGGGTTTCATCGAAATGGAAACATTATTTTAAATAATTTGGCTTTTCTTCCACTCTTGCTCACGCAAGGCACGCGCTTCTCGTTTTTTACGCGCATCACACGGCTCAGGACAATCGCACTCTTTAGCAATGCCGATCCCATCTAATCCACCGCAACTGCCACTGACCGACTTACGCTGAAAAATATAGCCCACCGCCATAGCAACAATGACCAAAAGGAAAACCACAAAAGTAATAATATAGGTTGTCATGTCTACTCTCTATTATGTTTCATATAAGGGAGAAAAGCGTTCGATGGGATGGCTTCAAATCCTTCAGCCGTTTTGACCATCAATAACATGGGAATATTTTCACGATTGGCTAATGCCAAACTCTCTTCTTTATCCATCACAGAAAAAGCGGTCGCAAATCCATCGGCTGTCATACAAGTGGGGGCAATCACAGTCACAGATACCACATGATTGGAAATCGGCTTCCCCGTTTTAGGATTGATTAAATGAGAATAATGTACCCCATCCTGCTCAAAATAATTACGGTAATCCCCAGAGGTTGCGACACCCATATTGCCTGGTTCAATGATTTCTTGAATAGCACGACTGCCATCTGCAACGGGTTTTTCAACCGCAATTCGCCATGGTTGATGATGCAAATTAACGCCATTAAGACGTAACTCCCCACCAATTTCCACCAAATAATTGTGTACATTTAATTCATGGAGATAATCGGCAATTACATCGACACCATACCCTTTCGCTATCGAAGACAAATCGATATAAAGTTCAGGAGAGGCTTTAGATAATGTCTGCTTGTCCAAGGTTAACTTTTTATAACCCACCCACTGACGACGCTCAGCCAACTCTTTATTTGTTGGCGCTTGATCAGGGCGTGCCTCGGGACCAAAACTCCATAAATTGACTAAAGGACCAATGGTAATGTCATACGCACCATTGGATAATTCTGCAATACGCTGCGCCTCTTTAACGACTTTTGCTAACTCAGTCGACACTTTGATCGGTGTCATGGATGGATTCTGATTCCATTGACTTAACTCTGAGTCTTTACGATAAGTCGACATTTGATCATTGACCTTTTCAAGCCGACGATCAATTTCTGTTTGTATCTCGCTCAAACTCGGTAAATCGGGTTGCTTGATGAATTTAATCGAATAATACGTCCCCATGGTAGAACCTGTTAGGTGGACTAACTCTCGTTGTTCGTCTTTATTACCACAACCAAATAACGTTAAAACCGCAGTACACACCACAGCAATTCGAGAAAATAGAGCCTTCATGTTTCACTCCAAAATAAACCGCTTCTTCCCTTCTGTTGAGGGATTCAGACAAAAAAGGCTGACCTCAAGGTCAGCCTATGAATTGATGTCCTTTGGCAGTGTCGTGCTATTTAGCCACCAAAATCATCCAATAAGATGTTTTCTTCTTCAACACCCAAATCTTTCAGCATACCGACAACGGCAGCATTCATCATAGGTGGACCACACATGTAGTATTCACAATCTTCTGGCGCATCATGATCGCGCAGATAATTTTCGTATAAAACATTATGAATAAAACCGGTGTAACCACTCCAATTATCTTCCGGTAATGGATCCGATAAGGCAACATGCCAAGTAAAGTTCGGATTCTCTTCCGCTAGCCCTTCAAAGTCTTCAACATAAAACATTTCACGCTTTGAACGAGCTCCGTACCAGTAAGACATTTTACGAGGTGATTTTAAACGCTTTAATTGATCAAAAATGTGTGAGCGCATTGGAGCCATACCCGCACCACCGCCAATAAAGACCATTTCTGCATCAGTATCTTTCGCAAAGAACTCACCAAAGGGACCTGAAATCGTACAACTATCGCCTTCTTTCAACGACCAAATGAACGAAGACATTTGTCCTGGGGCCACATTAGGGTTATTCGGTGGCGGCGTCGCGATACGCACGTTCAACATAATAACACCAAACTCTTCTGGGTAGTTTGCCATTGAGTAAGCGCGGATAATGTCTTCATCCACCTTCGACTCATAGCGGAATAAATTGAATTTATCCCAATCTTCACGATACTCATCCGGCACATCAAAATCTGAGTATTTGATGTGGTGCGCTGGCGCTTCAATCTGGATATAACCACCCGCACGGAATGGAACCGACTCACCATCTGGAATTTGCAGTTTAAGCTCTTTGATAAAAGTCGCTTTGTTATCATTAGAAATGACTGCACAATCCCACTTTTTCACACCAAAAATTTCTTCTGGTAGCTCAATTTCCATGTCGCTTTTCACATTCACCTGACAGGCTAAACGCTCACCTTCACGAGCTTCACCTTTACTGATGTGATCCAACTCAGTCGGTAGAATATCACCACCGCCAGATTTGATTTTTACACGACACTGACCACAAGAGCCACCACCGCCACACGCCGACGACACAAAAATGCCACTGTTTGCAAGCACACCTAATAATTTGGTGCCTGCACCTGTTTTAATTGCTTTATCCGGATCATTGTTCACTGAGATGGTAACGTCTCCTGATGGGACGAGCTTGGATTTGGCGAATAGGATCACCAAAACCAACACCAAAATAATCAGAGTGAACATGACTACGCCTAGAATAATATCCATCAACTTGCCTTATTGTCTGATTACAGCTGAACACCAGAGAAGGACATGAAGCCCAACGCCATTAAACCAACTGTGATGAAAGTAATACCCAAGCCACGTAGACCGGGAGGTACGTCTGAATATTTCATTTTCTCACGAATACCCGCTAATGCGACAATTGCCAACATCCAACCGATACCCGAGCCCATGCCGTACATGATGGATTCGGTAAAATTGTAATCACGTTGCACCATAAAAGAGACACCACCAAAGATGGCACAGTTAACTGTGATTAACGGCAAGAAAATGCCCAATGCGTTGTACAAAGGTGGAAAGAAACGATCCAAAATCATTTCCAAAATTTGTACTAAGGCGGCAATAACACCGATAAAGGTGATGAAATTCAAGAAACTCAAATCCACACCCGGCGCAAGTGCACCGTCTTTCAGCACTAGGTTATACACGAGATTGTTCACAGGAACCGCGATCATCAGCACAACCGTAACCGCAACACCCAATCCAAACGACGTTTTTACTTTTTTCGATACCGCCAAGAAAGTACACATGCCCAAGAAGAAAGACAGTGCCATGTTTTCAATGAAGATAGCGCGCACTAATAGGCTCAAATAATGTTCCATGTCGCCTTACTCCTTCGCTTCAACTTGTGCTGGGCGGAAAATACGAATTGCCCAAATCATAAAACCAATCAAGAAGAACGCTGATGGTGCTAATAACATCAAACCGTTTGGCTGATACCAACCGCCTTCAGTGATCAATGGCAATACTTGCACACCAAACAACTTGCCTGAGCCTAATAGCTCACGGAAGAAGCCAACCGTTAACAAAACAAAACCGTAACCCAAACCGTTACCAATGCCGTCTAAGAAAGCAGGGATTGGCGATGATTTCATCGCGTACGCTTCTGCACGACCCATAACGATACAGTTAGTAATGATCAAACCCACGAATACCGATAATTGCTTAGAAATATCAAACAAGTACGCTTTTAATACTTGGTCAACCACGATAACCAAAGAAGCAATGATCGCCATTTGAACGATAATACGCACACTGCTTGGAATGTGATTACGCACTAATGAAACGAAAAAGTTTGAGAATGCGGTAACAAACATCACCGCGATTGTCATTACAAACGCTGTTTCCAGTTTGGTGGTGACGGCCAATGCCGAACACACACCAAGGATCTGTAAGGCTATCGGGTTATTGTCGATAAATGGCCCAAACAGAATTTTCTTCATTTCCTTTGCATCAGCCATTGCTCAACTCTCCTTGACGTACTTTTGTCAGGAAGGGACCGTAACCCATGTCACCTAACCAGAAATTAAAGGTACCTTGAACACCATTCGCTGTTAGCGTTGCACCAGAAAGACCATCTACTGCGTATGGGTCATTCGCTGGAGCCCCGCCTTTCACGATACGAATTGCAGGCTGATTTTGCTCGTTGTACAATTTCTTACCGGTAAACTGACCACGCCATTTCGGGTTTTCAATTTCGCCACCCAATCCAGGGGTTTCACCCTGTTGGTAGTACGTTAAACCGTTAATGGTATCGCCATCGGTTTTCACTGAAACAAACGCGTACATCATTGACCACAAACCATTACCATGAACTGGCAAAATGATCTGATCCACATCGCCTTGACCATTTTTCACTAGGTAAACTTTCGCGATATTGGCACGCGAGATGATTTTCCCTGGATCTTGAGCCGCTGATAATTTCACCGATTGCATTGGATCTTTGGCTGCTTGACGTTGATCATATTGCTCAGGTGTTTTCCCTGCTGGCGTCTGAGCGACAAATTGACCTGTTTTCAAATCCACTAACTTAGGCTCAATGTACTGACCATAAGCTTGCTTAATATCTGTAT
>CAMQZF010000035.1 GCA_947039525.1 uncultured Photobacterium sp.
AACGTATGCCGGTTTTCAAGACCGGTGCTTTCAACCACTCAGCCATCTCTCCATGGCGCACATTCTATCAATATTTTAGTTAATTGCACTCAATAATAAGAAATAAAAGACCAAGAGAACACTAAATAAACTAAAGAATTAAGATTAAATCAATTTGTCTAAAAAAACAGATATGCATTTTCATAAAACAAGATCATATGTATAAAGTCTCAAACATTGCTTGAGACTTTATCAAAAAATTCATTATTTTTTAATAGTACGAACAATAGCTGGACGTCCTCGTTTTGCTTTTCGTTTCACTGTCACTTCATCTAGCGGCAGCATTTTCGTTGCCAACAATGTCGATTTATCTTTGTTATTCGCTATGGATAATAGCTGTTCCTTTTCTAATAATTTCTCTTTTAACTCTTTATTCTCTGATTCAAGCTGTAATAATTGATCTTCTAACTGTTTTTTTTCACTTTTCTGAGATTCACAAGTAATTTGCAATAAAACTTCTTTCGATATTAATTCACTAATTTCTTTATCTTTTTCATCTTTAACATTCAACAATCTTAACTCGTGATTTTCCAATTGAACGGATAACTTCTGACGAGACTCTACTGATGAGGTTAACTCATTGCTCATATCATAAAGTTCAATTTGATATTCTTCTATTTTGCTTTTTAATACTTTATTTTCAGAATCAAAAGCAATTAAATTCTTAGTTGATTTTTCTAATTGATGATTCAAAGCTAAAATCATTTCAGCATATTGTTCTATATCTTTTTGGGATATAGCTTCCTTATCCGTTAATAACTTCCCTAAACAAATAAGAGATAAATTAGCTGATGTTAAATAAAGTTTTAATGGATGATTAATCAACGTTAGTAAAGTATCATTATTTTGATTAATAAACCCTTTACTAAAAGAAAAGAAAGGATTTTCATTCAGATTAAAAGCGCTATCATTTTTAGACATAAATTTATGCTTATGGTGAGATAAATAGTCATATACATTGAACTTTATTGCTTAATAAGCAAGCAATATATCCACGTAATTCTTAAATTGTGATACAAGCCATTTTTCTTTAAGAAAAATAAATTTCATACATAATAAATCTCTATCACAATGAAAATAAAACGCATTTCCTTTATCAATACTATTAATAATCATAGCAGAGTTTAATTACTTCATGAGGAAATGTTTTAAAAATAAACTTAAGAACAATGAAAGATTATCATTGTTCTTATCTTTAAGATTCATGTTAAAATTAATCATATTATAAAAATAATATGCGAATTAACCTAAAATTATGCTGTAGATTTAAGATATTCATTAATAATCGTCACCACACCAGAATGTTGATTGCTTGGTGCTAAAAATCGAGCATGTTGCTTAACCTCGGGGTGAGCATTTTCCATAGCATAGGAGTAATAACTTTCTTTAAGCATTTCAATATCATTAAAGTAATCACCAAAGCTCATTGTTTGTTCAAAAGTAAACCCAAGACATTGTCGTAAATGAGCAATAGCACAACCTTTTGAAGCTTCAATATTCATGACGTCTAACCAATGTTTTGCGCTAATAACCACTTTAGAGTCAAGGCCAAATTTAGGGTCAATAACTGGATATAAATTCTTCTCTGATCCTGAGAAATGACAAATGGCTACTTTAATAAATTCATCATCAACAGTAAGTAAATCATCAACATAATGACAACGATGATAGTATTTTTTAATTTCATCAAGAGCTTGAGTATCTCTTGTCTCAATGTAAGCTGATTTCTTACCACACAATACAATGTGTGCAAAAGGGATACCCCTTGTTACTCTAATAATGTCAGCAACGACATCAGAATCCATTGTACAACTGTATAGCTCCTTACCTTTGTACATAACTAATGTGCCATTCTCAGCAATAAACATCATCGTATCTTTAACTGATGAAAATGTTTCACATAAACTATAGTATTGACGTCCAGACGCGGCTGCAAAAATGATATCTTTTTTTTCTAACTCACGGTAAACATTAAAGAACTCAGGGTCTAACTGCCCGTTATCATTCAATAATGTTCCATCCATATCAGCGGCAATAAACTGTATCTTATTAGGGATAACCATAAAGCATTTACTCCTTACACATTAAACTATTAATTTTATCGATATAATATAAAGCCATCTTATTATTTAATTTTAATTTTTCGCTAAATATTTAAAATTAACATACAATATTATAATTAAAATTACCCATTACACTTATGACTATTCCAATCAAAAACATACCATCAACCATAGAAATTTCATGCTCAAACTGTCAGGCTTGCTGCTGTCGTTTAGAAGTCATGATCATTACTGACACTGGCGTCCCAAAACAACATATAGCCTTTGACCAATGGGGTGGAGAAACCATGCGTCGATTGGATGATGGTTGGTGCTCAGCGTTAGATCGAGACACTTTTATGTGCACCATTTATGAAAATAGACCTTGGATTTGCCGAGAGTTTGAAATGGGGTCGTATGAATGTGAAAATGAGCGATCTGAATATTTCAATTAACATACTCATCCAAAAGGCTTTTTATTCTTCAATCAGCATTAATTAAAAAGCCTTCTTTTAAATAGCTCCTCCCATCTCTAAACAATAAGCGCATTGATTCATATCATAATATCTTTATCCTAGATAAAACATATCTTGTTAAAAAACAAAAAAACATAGATTAAGAATTAGTTATTTTAATTTTAATGAAAGTCAGATTATACTCAATGATAATTTAAATGGAGGTTTTAAAATGATCATATTTGCAATTATGGCAATTGTTGAAATTGTTGAAATTGTTGAAATTGTTGGTTTAGTTTTTCTTTTTAAAAATATATAAAAACTTTTGTTAGTACAATTTACTAAAAAACAGATACTAAAACAAAAAAACAACATATATAAAACACAGTATTTATTAAAGCAACACCCTTGCTTTAATAAATGAGATTTCCCAACACTTTCTGAGTTAATTAACTGTTTGATACGATCAACTCTTTATATTTGATCGTATCAAACATATGAAAAAAATGTAAATACATCAACAAATATCAAGCGAAGAATTAACCTTTTTATTAGAAATAGGAGAATGAATACTGTCAGTATCACACTTGTTCTTTTTGCCTACGGCTCCTTCCTCTTCCCATTGCCGTTCAAACCAATACAGTAACCGATTTCTTCTATGTAAATTTCTAATATGGATCTTTTTAACCGCTCCCATAGTGAACCTCTATAAACATTAATATTGATTAAAGACTATACTCCCTTTTACATTTAAGGGTATTTTTAATAAATTTAAGTTTTTAATGTCCTATTTCATTACCTTTTATTAACTCATCATAATCATTACATTTAATATTATCTCGATAATGTAATAAATCTTCACAACTTGATAAAGCCAAACTAGAAATACAAGCCAGTGCTTTCTTATTATGTTGAGGAAACATTATCATCTCCTGAGCAAATTTTTTCTCAATTAAAATACACTTCTTATTAAAGGTCGCTTTTAACATAAGCTTAGCTTCATAAGTCACTTTATGATTATCATTCATTCTTTCTATTGCACATTTTTTTAAATTTTCACACATTAACAGTAACGAATTATCTAATTCATTTGCTACAGAAGCATTCATGCTAATAAATATAAAAACAAGAAGAAACTTTGGCATAATCAATCCAACTAAATTACAGTTATTACCTCTAATTTAGTATAAAACACCATAAAAACAGGTAAAAATTGAGAATATAATCCTTTTAAAAAATAAGGATAAAGAAATTTATTTTCTAAAATATGGAGACTTTTACGATTCGCCTTTTAAAGGGCATTAAATTTCAGACACAACAGTCTAATAAATCAAACCTATTAGAGTGATAATTACATTCAATGATTTCTTAAATTCTTTTAGAGTATAATTACTATCATTTTGACTAAAAAAAGGTATTGTGTGCGATCGTTAAACTTTAAAAACAAAGGGTTATATCTTTTACTACTGCCCTGCTTATTTTTTGCAAAACACTCGAATGCCGAATCACTTAAAAAAACATCAAATAGTCATATTCATCAACTATATAACGACATTCATTTAGAAAATAAATTAAGTTTTGATGCATTCAAAAAAGGCTACTTAGCCTATGAAGCGACCTCTCAAAAGAAAAAAGAATACCTGACTATTGTTGACTACAGCATGCCATCAACAGAAAAAAGGTTTTTTGTGATCGATATGAAAACTCATCGTCTGATCTATCGTACCTTAGTCGCTCAAGGAAAAAATACTGGACAGCTAGAAGCAACACATTTCTCTAATCAACAAGGCACCAAAGAAAGTTCCTTAGGTACCTTTATTACGGCTAACCCTTACCATGGTATGGTTGGCTTTGGATTAAGAATCATAGGGCTGACCAAAGGAAAAAATACCAATGCTTACGATAGAGATATCGTCGTACACGGTGCTGACTATGTCAGCCAAAGTTTCATCAATGATCATGGCTATCTTGGTCATAGCTGGGGATGCTTAGCATTACCTTTAAATTCTTATAAAAACATCATTAACACCATCAAAGATGGGAGCGTGATTTACTCTTATAGTTAAATCATCAGAAAGAAATATTCGCACTTGAAAAAGAACTATGAATATTTCGATTTATCGAAAATGATTATGTTTATTTTTTACAATAATCATAATCAAATAGCTTCATTGACTGCACTAAGAAATTGCTGAGTTCGTAATTGTTGAGGGTCACCAAATAAAGAATCTGGTGTACCCTGCTCTTCAATTTTTCCATTATGAAAAAAGCAAACACGATCAGAAACTTCACGAGCAAAACCCATCTGATGAGTAACCATTAACATAGTTAAATGATGTTCTGATACAAGCCCTTTAATGACAGAGGTTACTTCCCCGATAACTTCAGGATCAAGGGCTGATGTCACTTCATCAAAGAGCATAATACTGGGGCGCATTGCCAATGCACGTGCAATTGCTACTCTTTGCTTTTGACCTCCAGATAAGCGTGATGGATGCTGATGGCATTTATCTTTCATCCCAACCAATTCTAATAGTTCTTGAGATCGATCTTTAGCTTCTACTTTTGAAAGCCCAAGCACTTGTATTGGTCCTTCCATACAATTTTCTAATGCCGTCATATGAGGGAATAAATTAAAATGCTGGAAACACATCCCTATTTGACTTCGCATTTTACGTAAATGACGCTCATTTGCCCATTCAAGCTGTCCCTTTTTTTCCATATGTGTCAATGGCTGACCATCAACATAAATAACACCATCATTAATCGTCTCTAGCGTCATTAACATACGAAGTACAGTGGTTTTTCCTGAGCCAGATGGACCAATAATACTGACCATCTCACCCTTATTAATATCAAGATCCAGATTATCCAATACCGTTAATGATCCGTATTTCTTTGTCACCTTTTTAAAACTGACCATTGGTGTATCTGTGCCTGTGAGTAAAAGCGGAAGTGATTGATATTTATTCATGGCATCATTCCCATTTTTTGTTTTATTTTCCGTTCAGTAAGCCTCATAAAGAGGCTCGTTGGTAACGAAATCATCAAGAAAATCACACCGACCAGTGTGAAAGGTTCCAAAAATCGATAACTCTCTGCACCAATAGCATTGGCCGTATGCATTAACTCCGCAACACCAATAACAGAAAGCATTGGTGTATCTTTAAAAATCCCGACAAGATAATTACTCATTCCAGCAAAAGATGGTGGCAATGCTTGAGGCAAAATAATACGAGAATAGGTTTTATACGTAGACATATTTAAGGCTTTCGCAGACTCCCACTGACCTTTATCAACACTTTCTAAACCGCCACGATAGACCTCAGATAAATAAGCCGCATAATGTAACCCTATAGCCATTAATCCCGCAGTCCAAGGTTCCAAAAAAAGTCCAATCTGGGGGCCAACATAAAACACAAAGAAAATTTGTAAAATTAAAGGCGTAGAACGAATAAACTCGACAAGTTCTCGAATAATTCGATTTAATAAAGAACTGGATGTACGCTGCATCAATGTAAACACTAACCCCAGCACGATCGCAACACTGTAACCAACACAAGCTGCAATCAACGTATTGCCTGTCGCTATAATAAGTCGAGGTAATACCTCCCAAACAACAGACCACTGCCAATCAAACACAGATTATTCCATCCCCATTTTTTTTGTTATATACAACTCCAAAAAACGCATACTTGGCGTAATAATAAAGCGCGCTAAAACATAATAAATAATAAGTGCTGTCCCAAATGCTTGTGCGGATAAAAAGGTGATGCCATTAATTTGTTTCGCTTCAAACATCAAATCAGAGACTGAAATCAAAGCAACTAATGCTGTACCTTTCAAAAGTTCAATTAATAGGTTGCCCCATGCAGGAAGCATAGTGAGTAAAGCTTGAGGAATAATAATACGAGTCATGCATTTACGATTTGACAGATTGAGTGCTTTCGCAGCTTCCCATTGTCCTTGTGATACTGATTGGATTCCACCTCTTACTAATTCAGCCCCATAGCTGCCTAAATTAAGTCCAACAGTAATAAAACCAGCAGTAAAGGCATTAAGCGTTAACCCAAATAAAGGCAACACATAAAAAACCCAGAAAAGCTGAACTAATAAAGAAGTGCCTCGAAATACTTCAATATAACAAATAGCCATACTCCGAACTAGAACATGACGGGACAGCTTCATTAACCCAAAAGAAAAAGCAAGGAAGAGAGTAAGCCCCATTGCTAATATCGCCTGCGTTATAGTGACTAATGTTCCATCAATGAATCGGCCACTGTATTGCGAAATAAACTCAGTAAAGGCCATGCCAACACCTGTTAATACCTAGAATTAAAAATACAAAGCCTTTTCTCGAAGCTCTTCTTTTCTGTATTAACGATTCTCACATGCCCATGCAGTTGTCACATCACCAGGCAATTGTGATTTAGTATAACCGTATTTTTTCACGCTTTCTAACATCGCCTCACTGCCTAAATAAGCCGCTTGAGCTTTGTTGAAAGCCTTCAAGAAATCACCGTCACTAGGACGAAAACCAATACCAACATAATTCAATGTCCAATCAGGCAAAGCAGAAGGATTCGTAACCTCAACAGCCCCTTTAGACTGTTTTGCCAAATTTAATGCTGTAAAATACGTAACAGCACCAGCATCAGCACGACCCACTCGTACGGCCGCTAAAATTTCGGTCGGCCCAGGTACCTGCATCACACTCGAATCAGGTACACCTTCTTTTTTCGCGGCTTCTATTGAATTATATCCAGTCCCGGTCACCAAACGGGCCTCTTTATTTTTAACATCTTGATAATTATGGATACCTTTGGGGTTTCCTTTTTTCACAATAAATGCATCACCAAATTGTCCCATTGGCTCAGAAAAGCTAATGTTTTGACAACGACTGTTCAAAATATACATCCCACCAGTAATAATATCAAAACGGCCAGCCTTTAGACCCGGAATCAATCCTCCCCACTCAGTCACAACAGATTCAATGTTGGTGTAGCCCATCGTTTGTAACACGGCTATCGTATGCACATTAGCGAATCCCATTGGTGCATTTTTTTCTCCCGGATAAGCCCATGGCACTTCATTCGCAAAACCAATACGAATTACTTTTCCTTTTTCACCTCGCTCTAGTAATGATCCCGCATTAACCGAACTCGCAAATATCGCGAGAACCGAGGATAAAACAAGAGAAATAAGTTTAAGCATCATTGAAATCTCCTTTTCAATATTGAGGAATGACATTTATCACGCCCAATGAATTGAAAAGAATGATTACAGGTCTAATCAATCCTTTCAAAAAATGACCCAACATTCGTCCTTTTCTTCCTCTTTTTTGTGATATAAACCTCAATTACAACGTCTTTTAAAAAAAACACATCACAATTTATTAATTCTCATTCTAATTACTTGTCACTTCATAAAAATAGGAGATTTCACACAAAATAAAGGATTAAAAATAACATTCGACATACCACATCAATAATATTGACTAAACAGTGCTTTAACGTGAATGACATGAGTAATAAATAACTTAATTCTGCTATTCAGCATCAACTAAAAATGGACACTCAACATCTGGACATCAACGTTATCAATGCACTGACTGTCAGTCATAGTGTTCAAACGGATTATTCGATGAAAGGGTCTGAGCCTGGTATGCATGAAAAAATTGTGGCTATGGCAATAAATGGCTCCGGTTGCCGAGAGACGGCGCGAGTTCTCGGTATTAGTTTAAACATGGTGTTAAGGCACTTAAAAAAAATCAAATCCTCTTGAAAAAGCTCAGTCGATCACAAATAAAAATTCAATTATTATCAGTGCAGTAATGGATGAACAATGGTCATTTGTTGGCTCTAAAAGAAATCAACGTTGGCTTTTTTATGCTTACGATTGAGTGAAAAGACAGGTGCTTTGCCATGTATTCGGTCGACGGACAAAAGCGACATTAAGACGGTTACTGAGCTTGTTAAAAGAAACATCAATTCATTATTTTATGACGGATGCTTGGCCCTCTTATCAAGCTGTTCTTGAGCCAGAAAAACATATTATTGGAAAACGTTGGACTCAACGAATTGAACGACACAATTTAAATTCACGCACTCATTTAAAACGTTTAAACAGAAAGATCCTTTTCTTTTCTAAAGAATCAAAAATACACGATAAAGTCATTGGTTGGTACTTAACTATTCATTATTATCAATAATCTAGAGTCACCATCTAATCTAGGAGAGTCACTGAAATTTTTGTCTACCTCATAAAAATAAGGAACATCAAAAATCACATATATCAAGAAAATATTCTAAGAACGTCAATAAGGAGAAGCATATATAATGATCAAAAAATAATGGCGAATAATTAATCACTTGTTTCTAAAATTCATCTAATGATAATAAAAAAACATGATATTTCTTAGATAAAAAAGTGAATAAAAAACCATTAATAACAAACAAAAAAGTCAACTTAATTTAATAAGTCAACTTTTAATCTAACTACATATTCCACTGTGGACCGGAGCTAACAATAGGACCAGTACTCTGAGGACCATAATTAACACCATGTCCATTATTTGGACCCCACTGACCATAAGTGATCACTTGAGGACCTGGACCGAAATGTGGTAATGGTTGAGCCTGAGGAATTACAGGACCTGGACCACCGCCATATGGATTTGACATTGCAGGCGGAGTGAATGGATGTCCTGACTGCTGGTGCGGAAGAGCTGGACCAGGACCGAAATGTGGTAATGGTTGAGCCTGAGGAATCACAGGACCTGGGCCACCAGGCATACCCGCTGCAAATGCAGAAGAGCTAATGGCAAATGCACCAAGCATACAAAGAACAACTGTTGCGGCAGTCTTTTTCAAACTCATAATAAACACCTTACTAATATAATTATAAGTACCCTTAATTTCATAATTGGCATTACTGGCACCAAAACAGTCAATAATTTGACAGCATCAAAATATCAACAAAGATTTAGAATGAGTACTCTTATTTTTTATTCACTATTAATGATTAATAAGAGTATTTGTTCAAAATTAAAAAACATATAAAAAGATAAAGTTAATATTATCCATGCGTGCTCTTTTACTCTCTTTTCCCCTTTATCCAGAGAGCTTTTTTATCTATAACAATATTAATTTAAACACATCCCTCACACTCAAAGTGATGAATAAAAAAACATAAAAATAGAAATTTTATTCAAATTCATTTTCCATTCATAATTAATGCCGTAGTAATGATTAAGCAAGTTCCCTACATACATATGCCAGACAGCGGTGTGAATAAAGGTGAATACATTGATGAAGTTGAACTAAACAAACCCAAGAACTCACGTGTCGGTTTTTGGACTTTTGTTTCCATGATATTTATGACCGTTTATGGGCTAGCAAACGGACAACAGATTTATTATCAAATGGGATACGCAGCAATAACTTATGTTGTTATTGGTGTTGTTTTTTTCTTTATTCCTTATGCTTTTATGATCTCAGAAATGAGTTCTGCTTTTCATAATGAAAAGGGGGGAATATTTTCTTGGATGAAACTTTCTGTTGGATTACGTTTTAGTTCTATTGGTGCCTTTCTCTGGTATATTTCAGCTTTAATTTGGTGGTTTGCAACCAGTTCAATTTGTATCACATTTTCTGCTGCTATTTTTGGTAAAGATGAATCACAGAGCTGGCATCTATTGGGACTAAACAATACAGAAACAACCGCATTAATCGGCATTATTTGGTTTTTATGTATTGTTTTCTTCTGTCAAAAAGGCATTAAATCCATAACAAAACTCGCTAACATCTCAATGCTTGTCACAATCATTATGCACATTATCATTTTAGGTGGCGGACTTGTTGTTTTCTTCCTAAATGGTGCTCATTTTGCTCAGCCATTTCATTATGATGGTATCCACTCTCTGTTTATGGGGCCGAATAAAGCCTATGACACGCCTATTGCAGCATTAGGGTTCGTTGTCTTTGCTGTTTTCATCCTAGGTGGAATGGAAGCCAGTGGTGGTTTAGTCGATAAAGTTAAAAAACCTAAAGTAACGGTACCTAAAGCGATGTTGTTATCGGCTGTCATTATTGCGGTCTTATATATCGCCATTGTTTTTATTACAGGTATGGTTATCAATTGGCACACAACCTTCGATAATCCAAATGTGAATTTATTCAATTACCCTATTTATATTGTTCAACAACAATTTCTAGAATTAGGTCAAGATCTAGGTTTAAGCCACACAGCATCAATATCATTAGGTCATTGGATTAATCGAATAACCACTTGGTTTACTGTCATTGGTTTATTAAATCTACCATTAATCTTGTACTACCCAATTAAACAAATCTACGAAGGTGTTCCAAAGGGGATGCTTCCTAATTTCTTAATGAAAAAGAACAAGAATGGTGTCACAAGCAATGCACTCTATACTCAGTCAGCTATCATTATTATTGCAATGTTGCTAATTGGATTTGGCGGAGATAAAGCCAATCAAGTTTACAATAATTTAACCTTTATGGTGACAATAACCACATCAATTCCATGGGCTTTTATTGTTTACACATATATAAAGTTTAAACTTAACGATAATATCCAAAAAGAATATGCGTTTTTTAGTAAACGAACAGGTGTGATCATCGCCATAACAACCCTAGCACTACTTATCTTTGCTGATATTTTTTCCATAATAGAACCTTTTATGGAACATCATATACAGCGAGGACTGTGGATTGTGTCTGGGCCAATAATTTTTGGTATCGTTGGCTTCATTCTAGCTGAGAGATACCTTAGAAAAGAAAAAATAAAAGCAAAGAAACTGTTAACCTTATAAACACAAAAAGCCCGCTCATTAGCGGGCTCTTCATCTGCAAAATAAGAAAAACGTTAATGCCATAGCCCGGTTAACAGCAAAACACCAGGGATCCAAGCCGTCACAATACCTTCAAAAATGGAAATGTAACCCACTGATTTTCCCAATGGTTTCTTTAATACATTTTCAATCCATGCAGTAAACCATATCCCGCCCCACAACCACCACATCACTGCAAATGCCCAGTTATAGTGAGTCGTAATCTCCCCATTCATCAAAGATGACAAACCAATGGGAACAGAATTAATAGTGACAAATAAACAATACCAACCATATAAACGCTGATCTAAATTAAAAATGCCATTAATTCCGATATACAGATAGGTAAAGCCAAATAATAATCCGGTGGCTGAGGCATAAAAATCAGCATGATTATTCAGATATTCGCCATGAATAATCACTACAATATTACAAATTAAAGATAAGCCACCCACAAATATATTCATAACAGATTGAGATCTTGAATCTATATTACAGACTCTCGCAATACCATTACTTATCAGTGCCATAGATGCATATAATAGAACCAATCCAAGCATTAATAACCATTCCCAATGAATATTACTGTAAGCATTTTACTCACCAATATAAAACGTATAAATAAATACACTTCATAATGAAGAACAAGAATTAAAATCTCATATAATCATATGATATTATCGAATTTCTTTCATTCTGTTTTAATTTCAAAAAATCACAATAAACAATAAATAATCAATAATTAAGCATGACAAACGAACATTGTCACGTAATGTTGGAATAATTATTCATCCAAGGTTCATCTATGAAGCGTATATTACTTATCAAGCCGCTGGTATACCACTATCAGCGGCATATTTGACTGATACATAAATCCCTTCATTTACAATAGTCAAGTTTATCCAACTGTAAAACCACGGGTTAAATAAGATGTTATCTTTTGAGATAATTCATTCAATGCTGAGACTTCTGCATCTCCCCCTCAAAAAATTAACAACATCAGATAAACATCAGATAAACATCAGATAAACATCAGATAAACATCAAAAAATGATGAACCTGAAAAACATTTCTGTTAAACGTATTTTTACTCTATCTATCTGTTTTATATGAATGTATACACACATCATGTAAAAACAACTGCACTTCTTTTCATGTTAATTATTTCTTAAATATCCTAGATGATATATTAATGTTATACTAACAAAGAAAATTTAGGAGAACATTATGAAACCCATATCATCCGATACGTTAAAAACAAAACCAAAAGTAAAGAAAGGTACAACTGCTCATCCAGATGATCAAAAGAAAATAACCGCACGTAGACGAATTGAAGACATTCAAGCACAGCGTCAATGGGAAAAAGACTGGGGTTAAAAATAATTAAATAGTCATAATGTCTGGTTAATTAACATGATTTATTGACATTTAGCCTATTTATTATACGGATCTTTCATCTAAAAGCAGGCTATTGACAAGAATTAGACTTAGATACCCTTAAATACATCATCAACTATTTTAATAATCACTACGAATAAAACCAATAACAATCGAAAACCCCGAATAATCTAGTGAATTATTCGAGGCTTTCAGTCTACGGAAAATAAACGGCACACAGTTTATTACCGTCAGGGTCTCTAAGGTAAGCTAAATATCGCTTTCTTCCATCATCCCTAAGACCTGGAGGATTTTCACAACTCATACCTCCATGAATAACACCCGCTTCATGCCACTCATTGACTTGTTCTGCACTCTTAGCCTTAAAGCCAATCGTCATTCCATTTCCTGATGTTGCCTCTTCACCATTAAGTGGTGTCGTAATATAAAAGGCTGAATCACCACCAATATAAAAACATCGTCCCTTTTTATCCATTTTACCACTTGGATAGCCAAGTACAGCCATGATTGCATCATAAAATCTTTTTGATTCAATGATATTATTAGAGCCAACCATAATATGATTAAACATATCATTATTTCCCAAAAGATATTTATCTTACTTTGCGCCTATAGCTACAACTTGTCTATCACTTAAAAATGCAGAATTGTTATTTATTGATCGTGAAGCAATACATTAAATTATAAAACAACCACATTAATTGCTTGCAAGCCTTTTTCACCATTTTCGACATCAAAAGAAACCTTTTCACCAACAGGAAGCCCTTTTAACGCCTTAGAGGAAATACCACTCGAATGAACAAAAACATCAGCACTGCCATTATCTTGAGTTAAAAAACCAAAACCTTTCTTTTGATTAAACCATTTTACTAAACCTGTTGCTTTATGAGACATCACTAAACCTTTGAAATAAAAGACAAGATAAAATAACAAAACTTCAACAATATTAAGTCATGTTAGATCAATATAATTCTTAGAGATAATACAGACATTAGAGAAAATTTTACATGTTATTAATGATGCATAAATCAATTTTAATAATAAATTTATTAATCTCATAAACAGCATAACATTCAGTCTATCCACTATTCTACAATTTACTTACCGATTTAATATAACCAAAAAATCAAATAACCAACTGATTTAATTAATAATAAATGATTAAATATTTTCTTTCTGACCAGATAATTCAAAATAACGTTTTAGCACAGCTATCGAAATAAAATCCTCAATTTCAGGTGTTTGAAATTGCTCAATAAACTGATGTGCATTACCGATAATGGCTTCAGCCTCTTCTGGATGCATTAAATACCAATCTACTTTTTCATCCAGATCAGAATAATCATCTTTTAACTCAACAAAATGCACACCTGACACTAATAGCCCTTCCATAAACCAAGTTTCATATTTAGGTTTCACCATCAAGCACAGTGAGTTTGAGGATAGAGTCCATTTCAAGCTACTAGCAACATCATTACCTTCTACGGACAAAATAAATTTGTATTTTAATTGTTCTTCAATAGTAAGTTTTTCTTTCTGCCAAGGAACACTTTCTATTGGATTATTCGTTTGTCCTATATTGCACTTTGCATGATGATGAAATTTTTTAACCAACATTTTTCTATGCGGTTGATAAGCCGCACCTCGCCATACAACTAAATCTTTTTTATCACGATAAGGAGTAGTATCATCAACAAACTGAAAGTGACGAACCTTATTTAAGTTTAACAATACAGCATTACGATTATCTTCATATATGGGTCTCGCTTTAACAATAAATGGAAAGCTTTCTAAAAAAGTATCATCACCAAAACGATAATTAAACTTAAAGTAAGTAGGAAAATAATACAAATATTGTTTTAAATCATAATAATAAGCACTTGGTTTAACATTTTTAAATTCACCAATATAAGACATATTTTCGTTATCAATTAAAAAGTTACTTTTTAATTTAAGATAGTAATTAATCCGAAATTTTACGTTATTATCATTCAGCAATGATAATTGATTGAATCGATACTGATAAATAAAAGATGGAATAAGAGTTCGAATAAAGTTACGAATATAGAAGTTATATTTTGGTGTTTTTTTATAAGACGTTGAAAAAATCATTATATTCCATTATTTATGATAAATCCTAAGTCTAAGTATATATACATCACTAATAAAAACAAAATAATAGAATATATTCTATAAAAATAAAAGATTAATACTTCGAAATTACAATTATAGACTTTTATATAAAAGCCGTTTAAAACGGCATTATATTACGCAATAAAACTCAATACCTGTGTCTACAAAGAAAACCTTAAGTTATTAACGAAGAAAAACCAAGAAGAATCAATACAATACCACCTAAAATTTCCGCTTTATTTTCAAGCCAGTCACCAAAAACTCTTCCAGTCCATACGCCACACCAGCTAAAATTAAATGTAGCAATACCAATGACTAAACAAGAAAAAAGAGGATTGAAGGGTAAAGTTGTTAAAGTAAATCCTGCTGCGATAGCATCAATACTGGTTGCAATTGCCAACATTAATATTCTCATGTGAGTAATTTTTACAACGGGTTCATCAACGTCTTGTGACCATGCCTCATAAAGCATCTTTCCACCGATAATCACCAAAAGAAAACATGAAATAAAAGGAACGTATCGACTAAAAAAACCTATCGTTTCCTTTCCAATAGCATAACCAATCAATGGCATAATCGTTTGACAGATACAAAAATAAAGACCTGTCATTAATGCTAACGATGTAAGCTTTGTTTTGTACTTTGAGCCTAAACTAATAGAAACCGCAAATGAATCCATACTTAATGCTGACGCTAATATCAATAATCTAATCATTTCAATAAAAACAGAAAAACCACATATTTTACGGGTTATTTTAATGAAAAGACATATGTAACACAGTGATTATAAATGAATGAACGACTAAAATTATAAATGAAGCAATACAAACGACGACTCTATTTTGATGCTTTATGGCTTTCTATCATACACAAGATCAATCCAAGCCAAATTAAAGAAAAGCTAATCGATTTCACCCAATTAAACCCCTCATGAAAAATAAATATAGCCAGTAAAAACTGAATACTTGGCTCTAGATACTGCATTAGCCCAACGCTTGAAAGCTTACAACGTTGAAGACCTATAACGAATAATGTTAAAGGAATCATAGTGATTGGAGCGGTTCCTAAATACAGTAATAAAGTCGGTAATCCTGACTGAACAGCAGGAAAGTCACCA
>CAMQZF010000036.1 GCA_947039525.1 uncultured Photobacterium sp.
CACTTTTGTATGATAAAAAGGGATGCGATATACTTTTAGTTCAATTTTATTCACGCTAGCCACTTTCCATGCTTTTACGTCGCCTCTTTTATACTTGTGCTTTCTTATCCGCAATGCCAACTTATGCCGCCAATTTTCATGATTTAACACAACATGTGTCTGATCACGTTCAGATCATTGATGCACGATCCAGTGATTATTTTAATGGGTGGCCTCAAGGTAATGAAACACGTGGGGGGCATTATCCAAATGCAGTCAACATCAATGCCAATTGGTTACCATTATTGCATCATGACCAATTTCAAACATTATTAACGCAAGATCATTTAACACCGACAACATTAACTTATGTTTATGGTTCTAAAGACAATACCGAAGCATTAACCCAAGCCTTAGCGCGCCAAGGGTTTACCCATATTCAAAGCATTAATGAACCTTTATCGAACTATCATGGCCCATTAGTTGCCTTACCAAACTTTCAACATTTAGTGTCCGCTCAATGGCTTCACCAATTAATTGATGGTCAACACGTTAATTTTGCCCCCAAACATGGGTACAAGGTTATTGAAGTCAATTGGGGGCCACCCACCAAATACCTATTTGGACACATTCCAAACTCATTGTATTTAAATACAGATGATATCGAATCAAAACCATGGTGGAATCACGTCAGTGCCGCCGATCTAACGAAGACCTTTCAATCGTTAGGCATCACCGAAAACACAACGGTGATTTTATACGGTTACAACACCATGGCTGCGGATCGAGCAGCACAAATCATGATGTATGCTGGCGTGAAAGACGTACGCTTATTAAATGGTGGTTATCCTGCTTGGCAGTCTGCGCAATACCCAACACAGGCTTTTTACAATAAAGCGACGCCAAGCCAATTTGGAACCTCCATTCCCGCCAATCCGAGATACATTATTGGCATTCCAAAAGTAAAACAGATGCTGACCAATACAGTACAAAACTCCGTCGTTAGTGTGCGAACGTGGGCGGAATACACAGGAAAAATAAGTGGTTATAGCTACATCAAACCCAAAGGCCGTATTTTGGATGCGAAATGGGGACAATCCGGCACAAATGCGTACAACATGGATTCGTATTACAATCCAAATCATACGGTGCGTAATCCTTATGCCATTGCCGCGTTATGGAAAGATTGGGGAATCACGCCACAACAAAACGTGACTTTTTATTGTGGGACAGGTTGGCGTGCTTCTGTCGCTTTCTTTGATGCCTATCTAATGGGATGGCAGGACATCAGTGTCTTTGATGGTGGCTGGTATCAATGGAGTGGTGAAAAACACGATCCGACCGCTACAGGCTCTGTTGCTATTCCCGCTTAATCACAACGATCAATACATCAAAGATTGGCTTTTAACGCCTAAAATAACGGCTCTCCATTCATGGTTACAATAATGAATGGAGAGTATGAGCGTATTGGCTTCGTCATCATTCAATGTAGACGCAATAAACCAAGTATGGTTTACACAAGTACAGGACCATTTATAAATACAGGGGTTATGGCACACCATGACCTTGACTGGCGGTCCAAATTTGATACCACTGTTCATGTGTCAATTCTAAATCCAAACTCGCCACTGCATGCCGTACTCGCTCAATGCGCCCTGTACCCAATAAAGGAATCGCTTGTGCAGGTAATTGACGTACCCACGCATAAATAACTTTATCCAAATTCTCAACACCCAGTTCCATTGCCACGCCATGTAACGCATCTTGTAAGCGATAATAACGTTCTGAATGCCCATTTAAAATGCTACCGCCCGCCAAACATGACCACGCCATCGGACGAAAACGGTGCATTTGTGCATGATCCAAGGTTCCATTATCTAATACATTAAGATTAAGCGGATTGATTTCAACTTGATTAGTCACTAAGGGTTGCTCGCAACGTGACTGCAATAAATCAAACTGAGAAGGACTGAAATTTGAAACACCAAAATGTCGGACTTTGCCTTGCTGATGCAAACGTAAAAAAGCTTCGGCAACTTCGTCAGCATCCATCAAAAAATCAGGACGATGAATCAACAGCACATCCAAATAATCCGTATGAAAGTGATGCAGAGAACGCTCAACGGAATCAATAATATGCTGACGCCCACTGTTATAATGGTTCAATGAACGATGGGAAAAGGGTTCGCCTGCCAAATTGATGCCGCATTTGGTGATGATTTGCAGTTGTTGACGCAAAGAAGGATCAAGCGATAAAGCCTCGCCAAATAAACGCTCACATTGGTAACGACCATAAATATCCGCATGATCGACGGTTGTAATGCCTAAATCTATGTGCTCTTTAAGAAAACTCACACACTCTTGAGTGGTCTTATCCCACTCAGCCAATCGCCAATAACCTTGAATTAACTGCGAAACCAAAGGTCCGTCTTTACTCAATGAAACCATATTAACCATGCATTGAATCTCCTTAATTGTTGCCTCATCCTAGTGCGGTCATTAAAGAGACTCAATTCACCTCGTTCAAATATCTGATCTCACGCAAATATTAAAAACTGAGCAGTTTACGTCCTGTTGTTTTGTCTGCTTTTCCGGTGCGACGATTTTCTGGTTCCGCTTTCTTTTTTGATTTTTTGGCTTTCTTTTCTTCTGGAAACGGGGGTTCAGTGACTTCAGACATCGTTTCTTCCATTATTACTTCATCAATGAAAGGCTCCAGTTCTGATTGAGGCTCACCTAATAACACCACATAATATTCATCATTGAAATGAATCAAATCCTCTTCATGAATTTTGCAGCGTTTGCGAAGTTCAATTTCCCCATTCACCGACACATACCCTTGGGAGATAGCAAATTTCGCTTCACCACCACCTTGTACTGCATTCGCTATTTTCAATACTTTGTATAACTCAATCGGAAATTCAGACACTTCTACGGCAATGGCTTCAATTTCCATCTCTTGATCTGACATACGAAACAACCCTCTAAAAAAAGAGAGCGAGTGTAGCGTAAATCTAAACGACAAACAGCTTTGTTATGATTATTCAAATCAACCACCATTGCGTTCTATTTATCTATCCTCGCCCATGAATTTCTATCATAGCAATGGGTCATTACTGAATATAACGACTTAATATACCCGCTAATGTTTTGATGTCAGTGCCTTTTAAAAACTCAAATTGAACTGCACCCAATGCCGCTGTATATAACGTTAATTCACTGTCCATATCAAAAGTCCCTGCGGTTTCAACCGAAAACCCATTGATTTTATTATAAGGGATCACGCTGATATCCATTTTATTACCCAGAATGCCTTGCACATCAATGGCGATCAAACGGGTATTAGTAAAGACCAAGCGATCACGAACCGTTTTAAATTCCATTTGAACTTGCTCATTCTCTGTCAGTAAGAAACTATAACGCTCCTCGCCTGAGCCAATTTCCTCTTCTTGTAAAGCTAAAATTTTCGATTCACTTAATAACATGGCTTTTTTCCTTTATTTTTGTGTAAATTCTATCGATTTTATTTTTTCTCAAATAAAAATGCATTCCTTTTATTTTTTTAAAAAATCACTTTTCATGAATAAACTTTCTTTTAAAAAGAACCTTCTAAGAGAAAATCTAAAGAGAAACACAGTGATCATAGACATAAAAAAATTTGATGATTTAAAAAATAATAAAGGTTTTTTCCATTATTGATCAATTGAGTTTACAGTATTACAACTTGCAGAAATATCTTACTCACTCGATATTAAGCATATATTCAGTGAGGAGAAAGACCATGAAAGTTATCGTTGAAATTCAAAAAACCGGTGATTACCACGATCAAATTTGGGAAGCGCATCATTTATTATCGAAAGGGCAATTACACGCGTTTAGCCCTTCTTATGCTGCACAATTAATTGATCAAGGTCCTGCAACCTTTAGTGATTATTACAATAATCGTGAGTTAGATGCTTCATTCTCAGCGAAGAAACAATGAACACAAGGCATCGTTAATGTCGACACTCACTAACGATGACGGTTTATTAGACCATCATCGTTAGGCGCTTTCTTATAAAGGCGTTACGCGAGCGGTTCCATTATTACTGTTCACTTGCACACGCTCACCGGCATGGAAAATGACTTTCGGGTTAACTTGTTGAACAATTGAAATGGTGTTACCGCTGTCCATCTTAATCGTCAAGTTAACACCATTGCGCTTAGTGACTTCATTACCGGCTTGATTACCTAAGAAGCCACCTAATAAAGCACCACCAATAGAAGCAATCTCTGAACCGGTACCACCACCGATAGTTGAGCCTAAAATACCACCGATCGCGCCAGATCGGAAGAGCACACGTCTGAACTGCAATCGTACCGATACCATTACCGCCACCATTTAACGTTACACCTTGTGCACGTACAATTGTTCCGTAATTAACGTTTTGCACTTGGCGTGCATCACTGACACTATAAGCATCCCCATAAGGATTTTGAGCACAACCGGCGAGACCCAGTGTCGCCACCAATAATGCACAGACAACCGCTGTTTTTTTCATGATTAAATACCCTATAAAAATACAGTGTTCATTATAATTTTGAATGATGAGCCACGTGCTTTATTCCGGTTAAATAACAATAAAAAAATGAAATGTTACTTTCCATTTGATGATTCAGAAAAGCTGATACGTAATGCCTCAATCGAATCGCATAAGATTCGATGAATCACGACAGCAATCTCTTCATCAATAGCCTGTTGCTTTGCTTCACGCTCTAATCGTAAACACCCTTCATGCAATTGAGATAAACCCATCGTGCCTGCTGCGCCTTTCAAACTGTGTGCCATTTGTTCAATACTATTGTGATCCTTGTTCACTACAGCAATTTGTAAGGTTTCCATCGTTTTTTGCGATGAATCTGCAAATAATTGAACCAACTTAAGAACTTGTTCCATTCCTAATATCTTCAAATCGTCGCCGAGCACGGATGGGTTCAATAAAGGAATATCGGCTAACTCAACCACTTTTTCTCCTTTCCCCCGTAAATCTGCACTAGCTCCATTGCCTGAATGCCTAATCAATTGAGCCTCTTTATTTACAGTCTTTCTTTTATTTTCGTCCACTTTGTCTAAGCGTAACCACGCTTCCACGCCAGTTGCATTCGTCTTATTTTGCTCTGTTTTTTGATGTAAAAAAACAGATTCTAGAACTTCAATCAATTGACTCTCAACTAAAGGCTTTGGCAAAAATCCCACAAAACCAGCTTCAAGGTAACTTTCAATCTCTTCTTGAAAAACATGAGCTGAAAACGCCACCATGGGTGTTGCCCTCGCTACCGCTTCCTTCATTTGAGTTCGCTCTAAGTATTTCAAACGATTCAATAAGGTTACTCCATCCGTATCCGGTAAATTAATGTCCAATAACACCAAATCAAATGACTGAGACTGATAAACCTGTTCGGCTTGTAATCCTGTTTCCGCTGACACGACAGAATGCCCCAGTCGATGTAAAAACCCTTCGGCAACCAAACGGTTTACAGGGTTATCTTCCACCAGCAAAATATGAAATTGGGCACTAAGTGTGTCAATGATGGCTGGGCTGCCAAAGTGACATTCAGTGACATCGGGGTTCACTGGCATTAAGGGTAATGAAAACCAGAAACAACTGCCCATGCCAAGCTCTGAAGAAAAACCAATATCCCCTTGCATCGCTTGCACAATACGACGGCTGATTGCTAATCCCAATCCCGTGCCACCGGATAATTTACGTCCTGCTTCGGCTTGCTGAAATGCGACAAACAAATGGGCTTGTTCCTCTTCTGGAATACCTTGCCCTGTGTCATCAACAATAAACCTCAGATGATTTGGTTGGGCAGCATCCAAACCAATGGTCACCGTGATATCCCCATGCTCCGTAAATTTAATAGCATTACCAACCAGATTCACCAACACTTGGCGTATACGAACCGCATCACCAGACCAGGTATCCGATATTTGATGATCCACTTCCAAACGTAATGTCGTTTTCTTCGCTTTCGCTCGTGCCGTCAGCATATGAGAGATATCTAGCATCAATTCATTTAAGGAGAAATTACAAGGTCGAATCTCCAAATACCCCGCTTCAATTTTTGAGTAATCTAAAACGTCATTCAAGATATCAAGTAAACTTTCCCCACTGCGATTTAACATGTCCAAATAATGCGCTTGTTCTTCCGTCAACCCAGTGTCTTTTAATAAAGATGCCGTTCCTAAAACACCATTCATAGGTGTACGGATTTCATGACTCATGGTGGCAAGGAATGCTGATTTTGCTCGATTGGCTTGCTCTGCTACTTCTCGCGCTTTTTCATGATCAATCACGGCTTGATTGAGTTGCACATTGGCTTTTTCAAGTTCCGAGGTACGTTGCGTCACCAAACGCTCTAACATGGCTTTATGTTCTTGTAATTCTAAACGAATTTTCGATTCCGCCTCCGCCACTCGCTGTAATTCATAGGCCGTATCCCGAGCGGTTAAAATTGCTCTTCCCATTTCTGCTAGTTCATCCGAACCTTCGACCACAAAATCCACCGCCAAGTTTCCCTGGGCAATCGAGGTTAAAGCACGGCTATAATGATTAATACGACGTATCACTTGCGCATACACATAACGCCACATGATTAACAGCAGAATTAAGACGCCTATGCCCGAAATTGCAATCAAACTGTTACGTGCAATATTCAATGTTTCATTAACACGGGTCACTGCCGAAAAAGTACCTTGATTGGCTTCGTGAATGATCTCATCCACTGTGCTATTTAATTGCTGAAATAGCCCTAAATTTTTCTGATCCATTCTTGCAACGTCTTGTTTCGCCAGCACGAGTTGCTCCATAGCATCAAACAACAACCCACCTTCGTGTAATTCTGCCGTTAATCCTTTGAGCTCTTTCGAACGACTCGGATCTTCCACCGAGCTCACTCGACGATTCATAATATCAATCGTATTCATATAGCGTGTTTTCAATGCCATTAATTGAGGAACGGTGTGTAACCGACTCGCTTGATTAAGCATATTCACAACTTGCAAAGATAAAAAGCGCAGCTCAAATAAACGCTCTGACAAATCCATGTCAACCTCAACTAAGTTATCCAAGGCACTGTACGCTTCTTGTTTCTTTCCTGTGGATACCAAATCATAAATACGCGAAACATTGGCTAAAGCGACAGTATTCGCATTCGAGACCTGAGATTGAGACAGCACTTCAATTTGTAACGTTGCAGACGTCATTAATTGATGCATTTGTGTGACTTCATTTTGTAACGTTAACTGACGACCAACCAAGATGCCCAACATCGCTAAATTATCAACAATCTGTTTCACCCCTCCTTCCAAAGTCGCCATCAGTTTTGGATGAAAAGAATAACGATCCAGCTTTTTTAAACTGGCTTGTAAACTGTCAATATGAATGGATAAGGCACGTCCCTGCTGCATACGTTCAGTTTCATCTTTCGATTTTGCTAAGACTTGAGCACTGAAAATAATACGAGTACTGAGATCAGAAAGATGTCGAGCTTCCACCAGCGCTGGAACCGCTGAGTTGACGACAGCTCGCTCCGTTTTGGCGACTAAGGAAAATCCGGCGACCCCGATTAAGGCGGCGATGATCATCAAGGTTGCCATCACTGAGAACGCATACAACAACTTGCGACCAATGCCATTTCGAGTAAAAGTCATGAACACTCTCATTATTAACCAAAAACCACAGAATTAACGAATAATGACGGATAAAAGCACTGGAAAACCGAATTATCACGTTAGAATACACAGCCCCTTATTTTGCCAGCTTTCGGATGATCAATGCCATTATTCCAACTCATTTGCGTTTTTTTTCTTCTGGTTAATGTTTTATCCCCCGCACAAGCTTGGGCTAACCCCCTACAACAATTGGATCATTCATACTGGAAAATTTGCGCGATTTACCCACATTTAAAAGATTCGTATTGGTTGTCCATTAATTATGGAATGGTGCAGGCAACACACAACCAAGACATCGCGTTAAAAGTTTTTGAGTCTGGCGGCTATGCAAACGTCGAAAAACAGCAACAACAAATGCGGGCTTGCTATCAATGAGGAGCCGATGTCATTTTATTGGGTACGGTGGCAGAAAATGCTTACGATGATCGCCTGACCGCACTCGTAGGACAAACACCGATCTTTACACTCGTTAATCGCTTAAATACACAAAATCAGGATGTGAAAAACCACGTTAAAGGGCATATCGGCATTGATTGGATTCAAATGGGTAAGGCAACGGGTGAGTATTTAGCACAACAACACCCAAAAAACAGCGGACATGGTCACCGTTGCTCTATTGCCTGGGCCTCAATATCGAGGCAGCAGCGAGCCAATGATTCAAGGTTTTCTCACAGCCATAGAAAATTCGGATGTCGAAGTCATTGCGATTCAATACGCAGACAACAATAAAGAACTGCAACGTAACTTAATTCAAGCTTTATTAACGAAAACACCCAATATCAATTATCTGGTCGGCAGTGCCGTTGCTGCCAATGTGGCTATCAGTGAATTACGCAACCATCACCACGAGCATGATATCCGCATACTGTCCACCTATCTGAGCCATGGGGTGTATCGCGGTTTAACGCGCCATAAAATTTTATTTTCCCCAACAGATAGCATGGTCGAACAAGGGCGTATGGCAATCACACAAGCTGTGCGCTATTTGCGTCATCAAACTTGGCAAGTTTGGCAACAACCGCCCTTAGAGACTTTTACTCCGAATTCAATCACCTATAAGAAAATAAAATCTTCACTATCGCCCTCTGAATTTCGTCCTAATTTTACGATCATTCCAATATCTTTAGAGAGAAAGCCACACTAATAACTCATAATATGTTAGGTTTAGGCGCATTAATCTGAAATAAAAAAACAGTAAAGACAGATTTAATGGGATTGAAGAGAGAACTTTATGCAAACTACAACGCGTGTTATGCACAAACAAAAACACATTGCACTGGTGGCTCACGATAACTGTAAACAAGACTTATTGCGCTGGGTCGATCAACATAAAGACAAATTAGCCTCACATACCCTCTATGCAACGGGTACAACTGGGCATTTATTATCACGAAAAACATCGTTGGACATTAATTGTATGATCAGTGGCCCAATGGGGGGGGATCAACAACTTGGCGCTCTAATTTCCGAGGGTAAAATCGATATGATGATTTTTTTCTGGGATCCGCTGAATTCTGTGCCTCATGATCCTGATGTAAAAGCTTTGCTACGTATTTCTGCTGTTTGGAATGTGCCTGTTGCAACAAACAAATCCAGTGCTGAATTTATGATTTCATCGCCATTGCTCTCCGAACAGATTGAAATTGAGATTCCAGACTATCAAGCGTATTTAGACGAACGATTAGCGTAAATAATAAAAACCAACAATCATATTGTACGACTCTTAAAATAAAAAAAGCCTTCACTATTTAGCGAAGGCTTTTTATTGTCAATATTGTATCAATAAACTCATATCAAATAAGATTTAATGAAACAGAGAATTAACGATGTTTGGGTTTGACCCGCTTAATCTTATTAATCACAACATCCGCTTCTTTATCTAATAACTCATTGATAAAAGAAGACGCATTAACGGTATCGGCACAGACCCAAACGTGTTTTTTTGCTCGCGTTAATGCGGTATAAAATAAACGACGTTCTTGTGTTTCAATCGTACGTTCATCACGAGCTTGTAAGCAATTCAATAAACCTTTTTCACGATCTTCTGCTGGGAAAACACGTTGATTCACGTCAAGAATAAAGACGTAATCAGTTTCCAAGCCACGACTTTCAACACAAGTAACAAATTCTAAGGAGAGATGTGGCCAACGTTTTTGCCATTGAGCAAGTTTTTCTGGGATTTGCTCAGCCTGACGCCCAATAAACAACACAGATAGTGGCGTGTTTTTTCCAGCCAACAGTGAAAGCTCTGCCTCCATCAAGGGCTGAGCTAACAAAGTGACGCCATCCTCTTCCGCACTACCGCATCCTTTTATCTGACGAGACGGTAAAGTAGACTGGCGCTCCATAAACTCACTACTAACTTTGGTGATTTTGTCATGAAAACGATAAGCAGTCGTTAAAGGCGATGAAGTGATATCACTAAAACGCTCAATAAATCGTTTCGTGATGTCATGATTATTCCCTTTTACACCGTCCACGGAGAGCCACTCATCACCCACAGCAAATAAAGTAGGCTTTTTATCCAAAGGCGTTCCGGTACACAGCGCTGATAATAACATCAACTCACACTGTTCTATGTCTTGATAATCATCAATCATCACGGTTTTCCATGGAATGAAAAACTCGCCAGAATCCACCAATTCTGCCGCTTTCATCAACATGGTATTAAAATCCATTTGATTGTGCTCGCTTAAATGCTCGCAATACGCTTGATAACAAGGCCAAATCAAAGCCAACTCACTCTTAATACGCAATTTTTGCGTCTCAGGTGCACGACGTTCAATGTCCAACAATAAACCGTCATGATCTAAGTTACGCTGACTGATCAGTGCCATTACTTGCCAAATCCAATCGGTTAATGGCTCATGACGAGACAATTGCAACATTGACATGTCACTGCGCATACCTGGGATGCGCCAATGCGTTAAATGGCGCTGCCACAACGTGGCCGACTCATTATTTTTCCATTGTGCCACCAGCACAGACGACAACCATTTATCGCGAGCCTCTCCCGGCACCGATAACGGGGAAATTTTAGCAGGCTCTTCAGTGACCGTTTCAATGATGTGAATACCCAGATCATGAAATGTACTGCTTTGTACGCCAGAGTGCTTTTGTGCGATCAATCGCTTTTCTATCGCTAACGCGTGATCATCCTGACGAGACACAATCAACACATGCTCCGGTATGACTTGCTCACTTTCAATTAAGTAACAGGCTCGAGCCACTAAAATGCTGGTTTTTCCTGTTCCCGCACTGGCTAATACCAAGTTATGATCTTGATTGAGCAATACCGCTTCACGCTGCTCACGCCCTAGGTTTTTACTTTCAAAATCATCAAACCGTGCAGACCATTCAATCAAGGCTGATTGCATGCGTTGCTGATTGATCGCGGTTAATCCTTTTTCGGTATTTTTGATCCAAGGCGATACCCATTCCAAGGCTTTTGGACGAAACGCTAACGCGAGATCAGAAGATAATTGCGTCTCTGTCAGACGATCTTCAATATACATTGACAGAACTTGCTGCTTGGAGCGACGAAGACAATGATTGCCTTCTGTAAACTGCTCAATATGAGCAACGATATCAGGGATCGCCTCGTCCAAATGCGCTACTTTCTCACCAGCCCAATGACGATAATGATCAATCAAATACTGGGCAAGCGGTTTACAACCTTGCCAAGGCAAGCCTTGTACTCGCCATGTCGTTTGTTGATCCGCGGATTGTAATTCCAACGTACCCCAGCAGGTTCCTCGAACGACATTGATCGTGCCATCCCAATCATCAAAGGGAATGACCTCTTGGCGTTGACGATTTTCTAATACCAAGCACTGATCACCCAATTCAATGTGATAATACTCATTTTGAATCAACCATTTCGCAAGGCGAGTGGCGGTTAATTGAGGGCTGATTTCATTAAAACCTAAATTAAAACTCATTCGTTTACCAAGAAGTCCGCGTGCGCTTTTGCGCAACTGTGTGATGAAATAATAATGTTTGCTCTATTAGAGCAGAATTTCACTAGGGTTTTGCCACCAATTTGTTATCTTTGAGATTATTTTCGCCCAATTTTAAAACTATTATGCTATTTGGACGCTTTTCTTTCTTCTTTCGTCACTATTGGAGTAACGATCGTATTAACTACAGCATCAAAGTCTTATTGGCTTTGATTGGTGTCACGGTACCTTGCGCCTATTATGACTTGAGTACTTTAGTGATACCACTGGTTCTCGGCATCATTGCTGCAGCATTAGCCGAAACAGACGATAATTTAAAAGGTCGTATTAAAGCATTAATCATGACGTTGATTTGCTTTGTTATCGCCTCTTTGTCCATCGAACTGTTATTCGATCATCCACTTTTTTTTACTATTGGCCTTTTTAGCTCAACCTTTATCTTCATTATGTTAGGTGCGCTAGGCACCCGTTATGCCAGCATTGCATTTGCATCATTATTGCTGGCGATTTATACCATGCTAGGCGCGAAAACCAGCCCTAATTTGTGGCATCAACCTTTATTACTATTACTCGGTGCCAGTTGGTATGGTCTTATCTCTCTGTTATGGCACATATTATGGCCAAACCAAGCAGTACAGCAAAGTCTCTCTCAAGTCTTCCAAGCACTAGGAGACTATTTAACGGAAAAAAGTCAATTATTTGATCCTGTTCCCAACTTGCAATCTCAGACATTACGGGTAAAAGCAGCACAACAAAATGCAAAGGTCGTTACTCGCTTAAATCAAGCGAAACTAACGCTATTACACCGCGCACGTCGTGGGCACCCAAACCCAACCAATGAGCAATTTCTGAAGCTGTATTTTATGGCTCAAGATATTCATGAGCGGGTGAGCTCTTCACATTATCGCTATAAAGCACTGGCCCAAAGTTTCCAACGAAGTGATGTGTTATTTCGATTTGAACGTGTTTTACAAACACACGCGAACGCTTGCCAAACATTGGCGCAAGCCCTATTAATGGAAAAGCCGTATCAACACAGTGAGAAAAGCCAATGGGACTTAGATCAACTGCAACATGCTTTGCTGTATCTTAAAGAACAAGAATACTCGGAATGGCGTGATCACTTACTTCAATTGGATTATTTATTTCAAAATTTAAGCATGGTTGAACATCAACTCAGCCACATTTATCATTCTGATGCGCAGCCAATTAATGATGATAACGAATTAGCGGAAAGTGAAATACGCAGTGTTCGTGAAGGCTATCAGAGAATCGTAAATCAACTGAACTTAAAATCTCTGCTCTTTCGCCATGCCATTCGTATGGCTACCGTGCTCACATTAGGTTATGCCTGCCTCTCTTTTTTGCATTTGGATCGCGGTTATTGGATTTTATTAACCACGCTCTTTGTTTGTCAGCCCAATTATTACGCCACCAAAGAAAAAATGACACAGCGGGTTTTAGGCACACTATCCGGTATTTTACTGGGCATTCCTTTATTGTATTGGTTTCCGGGAACGGAAGGTCAACTGGTCTTAATGGTTATTGCTGGGGTTTGTTTTTTTGCTTTCCGTACCATTAAATATGGTGTTGCGACAGCCTGCATTACGTTATTGGTATTATTTTGTTTTAGTCAATTAGGTCAAGGATTCGATGTCATTCTGCCACGTATCTTGGATACTTTAATCGGATGTGCTTTGGCCGTTTTTGCTGTGATGTTCATTTTTCCTGATTGGCAATCTCAACGCTTACCTCAAGCCATTCGCACGGCATTTATCGGAAATCAAGCCTATTTAGGGCAAATTATTGGACAATATCGATTCGGTAAACACGACAATTTACCCTATCGCATTGCTCGCCGTAATGCGCATAACGGGGATGCACAATTAACCATGACCATTCATGGCATGCTAGCAGAGCCCGAGCGTTATGCGAAATCATCCGATGATTGCTTCCGTTTATTAACCTTAAATCACGCGATGCTCAGTTATATTTCCGCATTGGGCGCGCACCGACATCAATTGGATAATGATCAACATTATGCCCTTATTACTCAAGCACATCGACGCATTCACCACGATTTGGATTTGTTGTCTCAGCCAAATTCACAAAACCAGCCTCAGCTCGATGTCGATTTAGAGCGCACTCTCCGCCAATGGCATGAGGAGGATCGTGCCTCTGTTCGTATGATCTTACAACAGTTGTATCTTATTCAACGAATGCTGCCTGAAATGGGGATTTTAATGGAACGCATCAGTGAAGAAACCACAAAAATGCCGGATGTTAATGTAAAGGCACCACAATAGCCTCCTTTTCACAATAGATGCCCTAATTCTATAAGGGCATCCACAAACTGTGTTTCATTACATCGATCAATTTCAAAACAATAAACCAACAATTAAAAAACAACTAAAATATAATAATTGTTTTTTCTTATTTACCCTTCAAAAAAACTACTCATAGTATAGAATTTGCGTTTTTCTCGATAACGAAGATACCTCATGATCGATCTCTCCATTCTTCCGGTGTATTTAACTGCCGTCATTGCCTTATTGCTGATTCCTGGTCCTGATATGCTGTTAATTGCCAGCTCCAGTTTAAGTTACGGTCGCCGAGTCGGTATTTTTGCGAGCTTGGGAAATGCAACATCCGGTATTTTATTGACCTTACTGGCTTCATTAGGCGTGTCAGCCTTGATCGCGATGAGCCCAATTGCTTTGCAAGTATTGCGTATTGCCGGCGGTGCCTACCTCTTAAAAATGGGCTGGGATTGTTTACGTTCGAATCCGTCGGATGCCCCTGAAGTAGCAAATGATCGCAATTTAGCCCGAACACTGTACCGTCGTGCGGTCTTTACCAATTTACTCAATCCTAAAGCCTTGTTGTTCTTCGTCCTCTTTTTACCTCAATTTGTATCAACCCATATTGCGACCAGTTCTGGTGAGCAAATGTTGGTATTAGGCTTGATTCTCAATATTTTAGGTCTACTGTTTAACCTTGGTATGGTCATCATGATCGGCTCGGTAGGTAAATCACTTTTAAACAGTGATCGCTTTCGTAATAACCAACATAAAGTGATGGGTTTTGTCTTTTTTGTCTTAGCGATTTGGTTACTGGCATCAGAGGTTCATGCACCTATGTTGCATGGCTAATTCACTTATGAATATGTGATTAATGGCTTATCATCATTCCATATTTTTCATAAAAAAAAGCATTCATAAAAATGAGTGCTTTTTTTTTGTTCATTTTATTTCTTTCAAATGAAAAAAAATGCATAACAAAGTTATTAATAACTAAACTCTGACATTTAAGCCCTTAATTTATGGCAAATAATGCATAAGAGTATTAAACAAGAATAATTATTTAAAATGTTGTTTAATCTCAAAACTTTATCTTAATAAAAGGCGTTTAAATTTTGCACAAAACAAAATATTTATGCCGTTATTATCATATTTTAATGCATCAAAAAAGCGACACAGCATTAATAAAGTAAGGATTTCTATGTTCATCCACATTGGTATCATCGACTCGGATCCCGTTCGTTTAATTACGGCGATTCTTGATGAATCCATTCCTGCCGACAAAATGATTTTTCTTGGCACAGAATGTCAATACGAACAATATCAACGCTTAGCTTCAATTTTAACAGCGCGCGGTATTGAGTCTGAGTTTTCTGAGATTCCAGATTCCATCAATATTCACTGTTTACGTGATTGTTTCATTCAATTTGCGGATAAATTAAAAACGCAAACGAACGATCGTATTTCTTTCAATGCCAGCTGTGGTTTACGCCATCGTCTGTTGTCAGCATACGAAGTATTCCGTTCTTACAAATGGCCTATTTATGTTATTGAGCCATTCAGTGATGAATTATGTTGGCTATACCCTTCCAACAAACCTCAACAACAGGTACAAGACTGCATTAAGTTAGCGGATTATTTGACCATTTTCGGGGCACGCTGTGAGTTTCCCGAGCACATTTTATCCGATACGCTGCATGATGAGTTATGGGAATTAGGACT
>CAMQZF010000037.1 GCA_947039525.1 uncultured Photobacterium sp.
CAATCGGAAGCGGGCTCGTTAAGATACTCAAATCCGTTTCAACACAAAATGTTAATTCAATGTTAAATATGAATGAATTCTCAATTCAAATCTACACGCAATTGCAACAAGTCCCAGAGGGAAGCGTCACCACCTATGGTGATTTAGCGAAAATGATCGGTTATCCATCACACGCTAGACAAGTCGGGTATGTCTTAAAACACTTACCTTCAGAGTCAATTCTTCCTTGGCATCGTGTCATTAATGCTCAAGGGCGATTGTCTTTAATTGGAGACAGAGGATTACGTCAAAAAGAGAGATTACTTACAGAAAAAATAGAGATCAGTGAGGATGGTCGGATCGCATTGCGTCATTATCGATGGCGACCTTAAGTGAATCGCCATCGGTACATTTAAGATAGTCAAAAAAAACAGGCATTATGCAAATAATAAGAAAAATAACGATGACTGTTTTTCGGCTCTTTCATTGAACAATTAATTCGATGAATCAACCTTCATGAGCATGATATTCAATTTTGTTGTGTGTTCAGGATTAGTGATCACTGGATTACTGGTGGTCGACGTAAATAATAATTTCCCATTCGCTTCAATTCTTGCGCTGACTGTATAAGTATGATTCGATTGAATCTTACTAGCACTGTATGGCAATGAAAAATCAAACGGAACAGATTTTCCAGCTGTTGCATAGGAATGAGTGCTGATCACCTCTGCGGGTGCGTCCATTTTTGAGGTATCCGCTAGAGTCACAGACACTACGGCATCTTGCGGTAAGGCAATACGCTCTCGATAAAAGACTTGTCCTGTCACCGTATCTGAGGCTGAATCTGTCGGTAAAATGTTAGAACAAGCGGTAACGACCAAGGCACTCGATAATAAAGATAACACTATTAATGCTTTTTTCATGATTCCCTCTTTTTAAATCGCAGGTGTAATAGCGGTGTCTTTTGATTAGAACCAAAGACAGTTTTTAAACGACATCAATTATAAAAAATAACGATGACCTCTTATGGAGATTTTATGAGTAACGAACTTGATGAGCTGTTGACTCGATTGCATTTAGAGCCTTTAGAGCTGGGGTTGTTTCGTGGGCAAAGTGAAGATTTAGGCTTAGCGCAAGTGTATGGTGGTCAAGTGATTGGTCAGGCATTATCGGCAGCCAAACAAACCGTTGACGGATCTCGCTACGTCCACTCTTTTCACAGCTACTTTCTCTTGCCCGGTGATCCCAAACGCCCCATTATTTATGATGTTGAAAACCTAAGAGACGGTCGTAATTTCAGTACACGTCGTGTCAAAGCCATTCAAAATGGCCAACCTATTTTCTATTTAACGGCCTCTTACCAAACTCAAGAAACGGGATTTGAACACCAAAGCCCCATGCCAGATGTGGCTTCACCCGATCAGTTATTGTCTGAAACGGCTTTAATTCAATCGTTAGCTCACAAGTTACCCAAAAGTTTAGTGGATAACTTTGGACGCCCTCGTCCTTTAGATGTTCGTCCTGTATTCCTTAATAACCCATTGCAGCCTCAAGTCATGGAAGCCAAACAATATTTATGGATTAAAGCCAATGGCACGATGCCTGACGATTTAAGTATTCACCAATATGTGCTGGCTTACGCCTCTGATTGGGGATTTTTAACCACAGCGATGATGCCTCATGGCGTATCCCTGTTTACCCCCAAAATGCAGGTAGCAACCTTGGATCACTCTATGTGGTTCCACCGTCCATTCCGTATTGATGAATGGCTATTAGTCGCTATTGAAAGTCCTTCCGCCAGTAATTCGCGTGGCTTGGTCACAGCAAAAATTTATAATCAACAAGGTGATTTAGTTGCCTCTGCCGTACAAGAAGGCTTAATTCGACAGCACTAATAATTAACACTTAATAGCGTCACCACAATGGAGAGCAAGTTTTGCTCTCCTATTGGTGTTTTGGTTTCTATCTTCGTTTCTATTAGATTCTAGTCGAGCCGTAAAATGCGCTTATTACACCGGCAGAGCTGTCGTGTATTTCAATGGCTCCATCGCAAACGTTGAGGTCACATTGGTTAGTCCATCAATACCATTGACCAATTTTTTGTAGAAACCATCAAACGCGGCCATATCAGCCACCAGCACTTTCATCATGTAATCGTATTCGCCCGCCATGCGATAGAATTCCATTACTTCAGGAAACTCACTGACTGTCGTGACGAACTTGTGATACCACTCTTTGGAGTGATTACTGGTTTTAATTTGTACGAAAGCGGTAAAAGATAAGCCCAATTGAGAGGCGTCCAATAACGCAACCCGCTTGCGCAAAACACCGCTCTCCTCCAATCGCTTTAATCGCTTCCAACATGGGGTCGTTGTTAAATTCACGGCTTCCGCCAATTCAGCAAGCGCTAACGTCCCATCTTGTTGCAACAAACGAAGTAATGTTCTATCAATTTGGTCTAAAGCTGGCATTCAATTACCTCAAGTTATAGCGGTGGAGAAAAATTTGCCACATAGTAACCAGTAATGATTCTGATACGCAAAGTATTTTCTGTCAATTTTCCTTCTTAGGTCACACTCTTTTATTTTTTAGTGGATTCTCTGCCTGTTTTCTTTTTCCATAAGCCCAAACGATTGCGTTGCGTTTGTGACTTTTCTCTTTTTTCACTCTGCGGTAGCATGACTTACTTTTTTCCATTAGGACACATTCTCATGCGCAAAGCCGTTGTCGTTTTCAGTGGTGGCCAAGACTCCACCACCTGTTTAATTCAAGCTCTCGCTCATCATGATGAAGTGCATTGCATTACGTTTGACTACGGGCAACGACACATTCAAGAAATCGAAGTGGCTAAGGCTGTCACTCAATCTTTAGGTGTCGTCGCACATAAAGTCATGGATGTGAGCTTATTGAATGAGTTGGCCATCAGTTCATTAACGCGTGATAGTATTCCCGTCTCTCATGAGCTGCAAGAAAATGGTCTTCCAAACTCTTTTGTCCCTGGACGTAATATTCTGTTTTTGACCTTAGCGGGCATTTATGCGTACCAAATTGGCGCAGAAGCGGTCATTACTGGTGTGTGTGAAACCGATTTTTCTGGCTACCCAGATTGCCGAGATAACTTTGTAAAATCGTTGAATGAGTCTTTAGTCTTGGGAATGGATCGTCCATTACGTATTGAAACCCCATTAATGTGGCTCAACAAAGCAGAAACATGGGCATTAGCCGATCAATACAATAAGCTAGATTTTGTTCGTAATCACACTTTAACCTGTTACAACGGCATCATTGGTGATGGTTGTGGTGACTGCCCTTCTTGTGATTTACGTCGTGCCGGTTTGGAAGATTACCTAAATAACAAAGATACTGTGATGACAAGCTTGATTGAAAAGCAGCAACAAGGTAACGCGTAATCATCTCCACCACATGATTGGTTCACGGTGAACGATTTCCCATAATAAAAAACCTGCATCATGCAGGTTTTTTATTTTGAATATTTAATTCGAATACTTAAACAAATCGCATTTAAAGAGATTATGGTTTAGGAATCGCTTTTTCTTCTTTTTGAGTTGGATAAATTTGACACCAGTCTGTCTTCATATTGATCACTTGCCAATGATGCGCTGTCGCCTCTTTCATTAGCTTCTCCGTGAATTTACCTTCAAACGAATCTGGCCCGTATTTCCATTCACGCACACCGTCCGTATGGTGCACTAACATACCCAAACTTGCGCCTTTTTGAGACGTAGTCCAATTCAGCATCTCAGCATCGCCCGTTGAGTTACCAATGGCAAAGATTGGACGCTTACCGATGATTTTTTGAATGTTAATGGCTTTCTCTGCCCCATCATCCACATACATCAGCTTCGCATTTTTAATGAGTTCCGCTTTACCATCCACCGTTTTATAATCTAAACCAAAGGTCGTGCCAATCACTTGCTCTGGTGGGATATGATAAACCGCTTCACTCCAAGGGCGAATAAAGGCCGCACCGCCCCCTGTTACAATGTACGTTTTAAATCCATATTCTTGCAGATAATCGATCAATTCAACCATTGGCTGATACACCAAATCCGTATAGTGGCGCTTAAAACGTGGAGATTTAGCGGTTCCTAGCCAAGCTAAAACTTGCTCACGATATTGCTCTGGCGTTTCGTTTGCTTGAGAGGCTTCCAAAATCGGTAATAATGCCCCCCAACTGTGTTTAAACACTTCAGCAAATTGATTCTCTAATACCCATTTATAGGGTGTTTCTGTTTTCCATTTTGGATGATCTTTGGCTTTTTCTTTAATCTGATGAAAAGCAAACAAAAACTGCACGTAAGTCGGCTTCTCAGACCATAACGTGCCATCGTTATCAATAACCGCGATACGATTGGATCTGGCGACAAACTCCAGCGAGTTCGGGGTAGTGACTTCTTTGACAAAATCAAGAATCGCTTCACGACGAGGGCTATTTTGCCATAATGGCAAAGGCTGATCTGCGTTATTACACGTCATTGCGTATGTGGGTAGTGACAATAAACCTAACGCTATCGCACCGACACAGTGGCGTAATTTCATAATGTATGTATCCGTTTTTTGGAAATAAAAAAAGTATGGCAAACTCTGTTTAAGTTCGTCATACCCTAAAAAAAGACGCCCTTACGGACGTCTCTTTAATCGTGAGTTTTCCTCACTTTGTCTTAACTTTGCTTAATTTTTTTCTTGTTTACTGCGCTCACTAACCCCTGTCCAGTAACCAAACTCAGCATCGACAGCTTGTTCAATGTCGGCTAAGAAATCCGGCCCATCTTTTTCCATGACTTTCTTATAGCGACGTTCAGAGCTCAAAATCTGCTTCAAGGCATCGGCCTTGGGTGCTTTTGAATCTAAGTTGAACTTGCCTTTGCCGTTTTCAGACGGTTGATGACGGTAAAGTGGCCATAAGCCCCCTTCCGTTGTCAATTTCTGATGATCAAAGGCGTTAGCTAAGTCATAACCATGCTCTTCACAAGGGCTGTAAGCGATGATCAAAGATGGACCATTCCATGCTTCAGCTTCTTGGAATGCTTTCACTGTCTGATTCATCTGAGCGCCCATCGACACTTGTGCCACATACACGTGATCGTACATCATCATTTGTGCGGCTAAGTTCTTACGCTTATGCGATTTACCGTTCACAGCAAATTTAGTTGCACTGCCCGTTGGCGACGCTTTTGAATGTTGACCACCCGTATTTGAGTAACACTGAGTATCCAACACCAAAATATTGATGTTTTCGCCAGTACTCAAAGCTTGATCCAAACCACCAAAGCCAATGTCATACGCCCAACCATCGCCACCAATGATCCAAACAGACTTATCAACCAAGTAATCGACGGAATTTAAGAAAGATTCTGCGGTTGGCTGACCGGCTAATTGCGTTTTCAATTGATCAATGGTTTGACGCTGTTGATCAATATGATGGTAGAACTCTGGGTAGCTCTTCTCTGGAGTTGCTAACAAGGCATCGCGCGCCTCGGCACCGAGAATGGCTTCGCCTTGCTCGTTTAACAAACGCTTAGCACGCTCACGGTGATGATTCACCGATAAACGGTAACCCAAACCAAATTCGGCATTGTCTTCAAATAATGAGTTCGCCCACGCTGGACCACGTCCATTTGCGTCCTTGGTGTAGGGTGTCGTTGGTAAGTTACCGCCATAAATAGACGAACAACCCGTTGCGTTAGCAATCAGTAAGCGATCACCAAACAATTGGCTCAACAACTTAATGTATGGCGTCTCACCACAACCCGAACACGCACCAGAGTACTCAAACAGTGGCTGAACGTATTGGATATTACGAATATCAATGCGTTCCATTTCTTTACGTTGGACTTCTGGTAAGCCTAAGAACTCTTCAAACAAAGAACGTTTGTCATCGACTGGCTCCACTTTTGGCACCATGTTTAATGACTTAACGCCTTCTTCAGTACGGCTCTTCGCAGGACAAACCACAGCACAAAGGTTACAACCCGTACAATCGTCTGGTGATACTTGAAGTACGTAAGATTGTCCTTTGCGCTCACGGCCTTTGAATGGAATCGATTCCAATTCAGAACCTTCCAATACAACAGGATCAACCACTTTCACACGAATCGCAGAGTGCGGACACGCGGCCACACAGTAATTACACTGAGTACATAAATCGGCTTTCCACTCAGGCAATTCACTGGCAATGTTGCGTTTTTCCCACTGACTGGTTCCCGTAGGCCAAGTGCCATCCGGTGGGAAAGCAGACACAGGCAATTCATCGCCTTTACCCGCTAACATCACACCTGTTACGGCTTTCACAAAATCAGGCGCTGCCATAGACACTGGCGATGGTGACATTTCACCGTTAGCCACGGCTTGAGTCGTCTCCACTTTTTGTAGACGCTCTAAGGTTTGCTCTAACGCACGAATGTTGGCTTGAATGATTTTATCGCCTTTACTGCGATAGGTCTTCGCAATGGTATCAGACAATAAGGCCAATAGACCCGATTGTGGTAACTGCTCTGTTAACCACAACATTGCCATTTGCATTACGGTATTAATACGTTGACCCATGCCAGTACTGTGTGCAATGTCAGTCGCGTTAATAACATAAAGGCGTGCGTTACGAGCAAGAATTTCCGTTTGCACTTCAAACGGTAAATGTGCCCACACTTGATCAGCACCGTATGGGCTGTTCAATAAGAACACACCATCATGCTTCAATTTATCCAGCATGTTTTGCTTGGTTAAGAAGCTCCATTGGCTGCACGAGACGAAATCTGCATAAGCAATTAAGTAGGTTGAATCGATTGGGTATGGACGACTGCGCAAATGCGACACCGTCATGCTGCCCGCTTTTTTCGAATCGTAAACAAAATAACCTTGTACGTATTCGTCCGTTTGGTCACCCAATAACTTCAAGGTGCTCTTCGCGGCACTGACGCTACCATCACTGCCCAAACCGTACATGATGCTGTTGTAGCCTTGCGTATGAAGCAATGGATAATGGCTTAATAATGGCAAGCTTAAATGGGTTACATCATCATTGATACCCACGGTAAAGCGAGAACGCATCGCTAATACCGGTTGATTCAACTCTTCAAAGACCGCCGCTACCGAGTTTGGTGCGAATTCTTTTGAAGATAAGCCGTAACGACCACCGATCACTCGTGGCAAAGTCGCACGTTGACCAAGTTGGAAAGCTTCGGTCAAGGTCGCCATTACGTCTAAAAATAGAGGCTCACCCAATGCACCCGGCTCTTTGGTCCGATCCAATACCGCAATACGCTCTGCCGTTACAGGTAGGACGTCCAAGAAATGTTTGGCTGAGAATGGACGGTACAAGTGAACCGCTAACACACCCACTTTTTGCCCCAAAGAGCACTCACGATCAACCACTTCTTTAATGGTACCAATCGATGAACCCATCGCAATGATCACGCGTTCAGCGTCAGGATGACCGTGATATTCAAATGGCTTGTATTGACGACCCGTTAATTCAGCAAACTGCGCCATGGTGTCAATCACATGATCCGCCGCTTGGTCATACCATGGATTGCTTGCTTCACGCGCTTGGAAGAAGGTGTCAGGGTTTGACGTTGTTCCCCGAAGCATAGGACGATCAGGGGTAAGCGCACGATCACGGTGTGCTTCCACCAAATCCATTGGGATCATCTCACGAATCACATCGTCAGAAATTTCGGTAATTTTGTTCAATTCATGCGAGGTGCGGAAACCGTCAAAGAAATGCACGAACGGCAGACGACTTTTCAGCGTCGCCGCTTGCGAGATTAACGCAAAGTCATGCGCTTGTTGGACGGAAGAAGCACAGAATAAGGCACAACCGGTTTGACGAATGGACATCACATCGGAGTGATCACCAAAAATCGATAAGGAATGGGTTGCGATAGTACGGGCTGCCACGTGCAGTACAAACGGCGTTAATTCGCCAGCAATTTTGTACAACGACGGGATCATCAGCAATAAACCTTGAGATGAGGTAAAGCTGGTTGCTAGGCTGCCTGCCATTAAGGCGCCGTGTACTGTTGCAATTGCACCGCCTTCAGACTGCATTTCCATGATACGTGGCACATCGCCCCACGCATTTGGCATGCTTTGACTTGCCCATTGGTCACACGCTTCTGCCATGGAAGAGCTTGGTGTGATGGGATAAATGCCAATGACTTCGTTGGTTTTATAAGCAATTGCCGCAGCTGCGCCATTACCGTCCAGTATTTTCATTTTATTAACCTTGAGTTACTGCCTGCCCTAATAGGCAGGCAAGATCGTTACACTTCCACCTTAATCCCCAATTCCACCAATTTATTGTAAGGAATTTGGAACTTTTCAGCTGGGTTCAGTGAATTATGTTTTAGCAACACAAAGAAACGACCGCAGAACCATTGGTACCATGGTCGTTTGCCCAAGGTGACACTTTCAGCACACGTGAAGAATGATGTATCTGAAATGTGGCAATGCAAATATTGCAATCCACATAAATACAGAATGTTTTCAATATCTGGGACATCTTTAAATCCATAGCTGGCCGTCACTTGATAGAAACGATCATCCAATGGCGTTATCTCCACACGTTTTAAGTTGTGCACGTAAGGTTCTTCTTCAAATCGAATGGTTAAGAACACTACGCGTTCGTGTATCACCTTGTTGTGTTTGATGTTGTGCATCAATGAATACGGTATACCGCCGTCTTCGCGAGTCAAATACACCGCGTTTCCTTCCACTTCGCAAGGATGACGTTCTTCTATGTATGACAACAAGGAATCGAAATAATATCCCGTCATGATTTTTTTGTTTAGGTTTTTACTCTCTTTACGCCAAATAATCATAATTGACGCAATAATTGTACCTAATACCAATGGCAACCAGCCACCAGCAAATACCTTGATACAAGTCGCTGAGAACAAGGTGGCGTCCACGGCAAAGATAGGAATCGAGATCAATAAACACACCCATAATGGCCAATGCCAATTACGACGCGCCACAATGCCCACAAAAATACCACTGACCATCATGGTCATACTTACAGCAATACCATAAGCCGCCGCCAAGTTATCCGCTGTTTTAAAGCCCAACATCACACCGACAACAATCACATACAAAATCCAGTTAGGCACTGGAATGTAAATTTGACCGTATTCTTTTTCTGAGGTGTGGAAAATGCGCATCGCAGGCAAGAAATCAAAGTTAATCGCCTGACGCGTTAATGAGAAAATACCGGAAATAACCGCTTGAGAGGCAATGATGGTCGCCAATGTTGCCAAAATAACCAACGGTAATTCCATGGATTTTGGTGCCAACAAGAAGAACGGTTGAGAAATCGCTGAATGACTGGTCAATAGCAATGCACCTTGACCAAAGTAATTCAAAAGTAATGCTGGCAGTACAATGGCAAACCACGCCAAGCGAATCGGCACAATACCTACGTGTCCCATATCAGCGGTTAATGCTTCTACACCCGTGATGGCTAACACAACAAAGCTCAACGTAAAGAAAGCCGCCAATTTGTAATGCTCAAAGAAGTGCCATGCCCATATTGGATTGATCGCCTCTAACACTGAGTGATTCATGCTGATACCATGGACACCCAAGACACCAATTACAATGAACCACACCAACATGATGGGCGCAAACAACGTACCGACTTTTTCCGTACCGTGTTTTTGGATGAAAAACAATCCAGTGATAATGGCAATGGAAATTGGCATTACATAATCAGCAAAGTGTGGGCTTAATACTTGTAAGCCCTCAACAGCAGACAATACAGAAATCGCTGGCGTAATCACCGCCTCACCAAAAAAGAAACCACTCGCAACCAATCCCAAGATGATCAAACGTGCAGTCCATTTTGCGCTGGTATTTTGAGTAACAATGGTCATCAAAGTTAAAATGCCCGCTTCACCATTACGGTTAGCACGTGTCACATAAGCCAAATACTTTATCGAAACAACGCCAATCAATACCCAAAAAATTAGAGATAAAATGCCCAGAATGGAGCCTTCATTTACACCAATACCATAAGTGCCTGATAGACATTCCTGCAATGTATACAGTGGACTCGTACCTATATCACCGTACACGATACCCATTGCTAAGAGTGACATCTTGCAAATTGATTTATTGTTCATTTTTTTACCAATTTCATTCCGATATTTCGCGTCTTTATGCCACTTTTCGCATAGAAATAAGTGGCGTATTTCAGTTCACGCTGTAATTAGGTCGAACAGGGTAAAGGGCAATGTGTTAAGTTGGTATTAAGATTCTTAATGTAGATATAAAGAAAGTATAAAGATGCCTCCTTTTTCGATGAAAAAATGCACTTTTTTCCTTTTGATGGCATTTATGATTGGAATAAAAAAAGAGACGATTGAATTTTCGTCTCTTTTTAATGAATAAAAATAACGTTTTATTCCGCTATTTATCCCCGATCAGTAATCGATAGCCAATACCCGTTTCCGTTAAGATAAATTGAGGCTGAGCAGGGGTTTTCTCGATTTTATGACGGAGCTGTGCCATGTGCACTCGAACGTATTGATTATGATCAATATAAGCAGGCCCCCATACATCCAACAAAATCTGACGATGCGTCATGACTTTGTCGCCATTTTTTGCCATTAATAACAATATTTTATATTCCGTTGGTGTCAGGTGTAACACCTCATCACCACGCGTCACACGACGCTTTACTAAATCCATTTTAATGTCACCAAAAGTCAAAAATTCGACCTCTTGGATATTGTATTGAGGTTGTGACGCACGCAAGGCAACACGAATCCTTGCTAAAAACTCCGCACTGCCAAACGGTTTGGTTAAATAATCATTTGCCCCTAAATCTAAGGCTTGAACTTTATTGTTTTCTTCACCTTTAGCAGAAACCACAATGATTGGGGTATTTGTCCACTCTCTTAATTCTTGCGTGACTTGCAAGCCATCTTTATCAGGCAGCCCCAAATCCAATAAAATCAAATCAGGCTGCCAATTGGCAACTTCATTAATGCCTAACTGTCCCGTTTCACACGTTTTGACTTGATAGCCATGACCCGTTAATAGCACCGTTAAAAAGCGTTGAATCGGCAACTCATCTTCGATGATTAAAATTTTTCCTTTAATGTCCGTCATCCATCACTTCTCCTGCTGCATAATATTCGCATGGAATCACTAAAGTGAAACAAGCACCATGAGGTTTCACATTATGAACTCGAATCTCACCATAATGCGCCTCAACAATCACTTTACAAATCGCCAGCCCCAAGCCTGTTCCCTTACTGGTTTGCTGAGAACCTCGATAAAATCGATCAAAAATCAAAGGAAAATCCACATCATCAATGCCTCTACCTTGATCCATAATCGTTAGAATCAATTGATCATTTTCATATTTTCCATCAATAAAGATCGATGTGCCTTTCTCGGTATAACGAACAGCATTCTCAATTAAATTGGTGATGACTTGCTCAAATAAAATACCGTCCAACTTTATCAACATGGGTAATACGTTAACGCAAATATGGTGATCTTGAATAAAAGGCGATATTCGCTTTAAACCAGCCCCTATCACTTCTTCTAAATCGTACCAATCTAACTTTAAAACCAATTGCCCACTTGAGTAACGAGTCATATCCAATAATTTGGTAAGACTGTTACTCAATGTTTGACTGGCATACGCAATGGTATCCAGTAATTCACTTTGAACAGGCTCTTCCAAGGTTAAATCGGGATCTCGTAATGTGGTCGATGCCCCCATAATAATGCCTAATGGGGTTTTTAAATCGTGCGATACCGAGGCTAATAAGGTATTGCGCATCTTTTCCCGCTCTGCCGTTTTTTTAAAATTAATTAATGCTTGGTTCGCTTCTGTTCGTGCTAATGACATGGTCAACACAGGTAAAGCAAAAGGAGAGCTTTCCGTTTTCTTCATGGAGCGCAGTAATAACACGCCAAACTGACCTTGCTCATCCATGAGGGCATACACGGATAAATAAGCGTCTAAAATCAGATGATCCGTCGTCATGCTCGCGTACTGCATAATCAAAGGGCGATGATCATGACCGTTGAAGGACGCATGGCTTGATAATAACCGTAATGTATCCCGAGTTAACCAAATTTGAGCGCAACAAGATTCAATGGTATCCCAATAATCAACAGCCGCTTTGGCAATGGATTGACTGTCATTTAAAGAAGCCAGGGTCGACGCCAGTTCAAAATGATCGTGATGGTATTGTTGTAAGGCTCGAGATCGCTCTAATTCACGGCGTTGACCATGGCTTAATTTTGCCACCACAAAGCCAATAACCACCATCACACTTAAGGTGACAATGTGATGCAGCTTTTCAATATCGAACGAATAATATTTGGGAATAATAAAGAAATCATAGGTTACGACACAGGTAATCACAGTGAACACAACTTGACGAATAGAAAAACGATACCCGCTGTAAATGATGACTAACAGATACACCATCGCCAAATCCACTTCATCAAGGCGAGACTGTAATGCTTTACTCAACACGGTTGCGAGTACAATCAATAATACAATCACCACATAAGGTGAACTTTGTTTGAGTTTGTTCATTCGTTCTCAACGCATCATAATGATAAAAAAAGCCCCCTTATACACCAGCATATAAGGAGGCTTTTCCTTTAATCGCGGAACGCCGCGAAGGTCGCTTGGCAATCCAATAACTGTTGACGAGTTAACATGAAAATACCATGACCGCCATTCATAAACTCTAACCACATGAACGGAATTTCAGGGTATTGATCTTCCATGTGAATCATGGAGTTACCCACTTCACAAATTAAGATACCATCATCCTTTAAATAATCTGGGGCATTCGCTAAAATACGACGAACCAGATCCAAACCATCAAAACCCGCGGCTAAGCCTAACTCTGGCTCATGGCGAAACTCATTAGGCAAACTGTCCATATCTTCTTGATCCACATACGGTGGATTAGTCACAATCATATCGTAGCGATCTTTCGGTACATCACGTAATAAATCGGAACGTAATGGCGTCACTTGTTGCTCTAAACCGTGATCTTGGATATTTTGTTCAGCGACTGCTAGTGCATCCACTGAAATGTCCACGATATCGACTTCAGCTTCAGGAAAAGCATACGCACAGGCAATACCAATACAGCCACTGCCGGTACATAAATCCATAATACGAGTTGGCTCGTTGACTAAAAATGGGTCAAAACGCGCATCAATCAATTCAGCAATCGGTGAACGAGGCACTAAAACACGCTCATCAACGTAAAAATCCAACCCACAGAACGTTGCCTGATTCGTTAAATACGCAACAGGTGTACGATCATTGATGCGTTGCATAACGCGTTCGGCGATCGTTTGACGTTCGGTACGTGTTAAACGAGATGTACGTACTTCCGCTGGCACATCAATGGGTAAACATAACGTCGGTAAAATCAACGCAACAGCTTCATCCCACGCATTGTCTGTACCATGACCATAAAAAAGACCCGCAGCATTGAAACGGCTGACCGTCCAACGTAGCATGTCTTGCAATGTTTGAAGTTCGTTGACAGCTTCGTCGACAAGAATCTTATCCAAAATAGCCTCCGTGTGACGCTACAATACCGCAATTTAAAACTGGGACATCCATCATGAATAAAAACGATCCTAATGAAAAAGAGGAATTTGCTCTCTTCCAAACTGCGGTACAGGGCGTAAAAAAGATTACGCATGATACCATAATCACGCCACGTCAGCAGACACGTACTTTGGATAAAACACGTGTATCGATGAAGGAAACTAAAAATCATGAGTTTTACTTCTCTGACGAATTTGAGCCCTACTTAAATGAACACGGTCCAACGCAATACGCACGTGAAGGCGTCTCTAAATACGAAGTAAAGAAATTACGACGGGGCATTTATGTGCCTGATATTTATTTAGACATGCACGGAATGACCCAACAAGAAGCAAAACGAGAATTGGCGGCGATGATTGCCGCGTGTATTAAGGAAAATGTGAGTTGTGCTTGTGTCATGCACGGTATTGGCAAGCACATTTTGAAACAAAAAGCGCCATTATGGTTAGCACAGCACCCTGATATTTTAGCCTTCCACCAAGCGCCATTAGAATTTGGTGGCAATGGTGCCTTATTGGTATTAATTGATATTCCAGATAAAATTCAAAGTCTTGATTAAGCAAAACATCTCTTAAATAGGGGAATAACCGGATTCCCCTACTCTCTTCTCTTTTCTATCTATCCTCTTATTCCGTTATTTTCCATTAATAATTGAGTTCACACTGCAAGTGTGTCGTTTTCACAGCCTATGACTCGGTGAAAATTGCCACGCTATTGTCGCGCTTTCCATTACAAGATCGTAATCCAACGCAATAATAGTGGATGTCTGAAACATCGGAGGGACTAAGTTAGGCACAAACTCTGCGGCTAAATAGCCAACTAAAGGCAAGTGTGACACCAACAATAAAGATTCCGGCTTTTCTATATTAAGGTAAGCCTTGATGTACTCTGCCACGGATTCGGCATTGCCATAAGGCGTAATGTCTTGTTGGGTCAAAATCTGTTGTGGTGTTGGCAATGATGCTTCCATTGTTTGCCAAGTTTGTTGTGCTCGTAAATATGGGCTGACCCACACGGTGAACTCTGACTCAGTCAAATACTCAGCTAAATATTGTGCCGCTTGTTGCGATTGAGCTTGCCCTTGTAATGTTAAGGCTCTGGATTGATCATTTTTTGCAAACGATTCAGCTTCGCCGTGTCGCATTATATAGATGCGCATGATGCATTCTCATAAAAGATAACTCATCCTATGCTAGCAACTCCCATGCTCACTGAATAGCAGATCCCATGATAACATCATCATTTCGTGAGCTTTCTTGATTTCCTCACAAAAAGTTTTGACGCTCACATCAATTGTATTCCTCATTTGCGAACTTAATTGATGAACGTCATAATTAAGCCACTTCCCTGTATGAAAAGGTCTTATCTGTGCAAAAAAGCCCGAATGATCCCAAAGAATATCGCTATCTTACCCTTTCAAACCAATTGCGGGTTCTTTTGGTTCATGATGCACACGCCTCTCGATCAGCTGCCTCCTTATCAGTTGAAGTTGGGCATTTTAATGATCCAATTGATCGTCAAGGAATGGCGCATTTTTTAGAACATATGCTGTTTTTAGGCACAGAGAAGTACCCATTAATCGGTGAGTTTCAACGCTTCATTACAGAGCAAGGTGGCACACATAACGCTTGGACAGGAACAGAAAACACCACGTACTTTTTTGATGTCGGTGTCGATGCTTATGATGAGGCGTTGGCACGCTTTTCTCAATTTTTTACCGCACCGTTATTTAATGAAGAAGCCATCGAAAAAGAGCGACAAGCCGTCGACTCTGAGTACAAACTGAAAATCAAGGACGATATACGTCGTATTTATCAAGTTCATAAAGAAACTATTAATCCTGCGCACCCATTCTCAAAATTTTCAGTCGGTGATCATACGACTCTGGCTGATCGCAATGGCATATCGGTACGTGATGAATTGATCGATTTCTATCAAGCTCATTATTCGGCTGAACGAATGGGCCTTGTCTTAGTTAGCTCACAGAGCTTAGAGACTTTAGAGTTATGGGCCAATCAATATTTTACA